>NZ_VCDZ01000022.1:0-27136 GCF_005845405.1 Escherichia sp. E4930
CCCGAWGGCCTTCTTCATACACGCGGCATGGCTGCATCAGGCTTGCGCCCATTGTGCAATATTCCCCACTGCTGCCTCCCGTAGGAGTCTGGACCGTGTCTCAGTTCCAGTGTGGCTGGTCATCCTCTCAGACCAGCTAGGGATCGTCGCCTAGGTGAGCCGTTACCCCACCTACTAGCTAATCCCATCTGGGCACATCCGATGGCAAGAGGCCCGAAGGTCCCCCTCTTTGGTCTTGCGACGTTATGCGGTATTAGCTACCGTTTCCAGTAGTTATCCCCCTCCATCAGGCAGTTTCCCAGACATTACTCACCCGTCCGCCACTCGTCAGCAAATCAGCAAGCTGATTCCTGTTACCGTTCGACTTGCATGTGTTAGGCCTGCCGCCAGCGTTCAATCTGAGCCATGATCAAACTCTTCAATTTAAAAGTTTGATGCTCAAAGAATTAAACTTCGTAATGAATTACGTGTTCACTCTTGAGACTTGGTATTCATTTTTCGTCTTGCGACGTTAAGAATCCGCATCTTCGAGTGCCCACACAGATTGTCTGATAAATTGTTAAAGAGCAGTTGCGACGCGGCTTTCAGCTCACTGTCGCGAGGTGGCGTATATTACGCTTTCCTCTTTCAGAGTCAACCCTGAATTTCAGGATTTTTCTCTTTATTGTTACGACCATCTTGTGAAGTGTTTCACGTTGTCGTCTCAACGGAGGCGCATTATAGGGATCCCAATTTTTTGCACAAGTACTTTTTTGATCTTTTTTTCTGTTTGTTGTTTTTTCACCCTTTTTGCTGCATTCACACACAAAACGGTGCTTTTTTGCATACTAAAAGACTTGCACAAGGCCAATAATGCACCCAAAGTCATTAGTAAATCATTTATTGTTGAGGTAAGTATGTCTGATGTTTTACGCCCATACCGCGATCTTTTTCCACAAATCGGTCAGCGCGTAATGATCGACAGTAGTAGTGTGGTTATTGGTGACGCCCGCCTGGCTGATGATGTGGGGATCTGGCCGCTCGTTGTGATTCGTGGCGATGTGAATTATGTACAAATCGGTGCCCGCACTAATATTCAGGATGGTAGCGTCTTACACGTGACCCATAAATCAACGGCTAATCCACAAGGCAATCCGTTGATCGTCGGTGAAGACGTTACGGTTGGACATAAAGTGATGCTCCACGGCTGCACCATTGGCAATCGAGTTTTGGTTGGGATGGGCTCAATTTTACTTGATGGCGCAATTGTAGAAGATGATGTGATGATTGGTGCGGGTAGCCTGGTCCCACAAAATAAACGACTGGAGAGCGGATATCTGTATCTCGGTAGCCCCGTCAAACAGATCCGCCCGTTAAGTGATGAAGAGAAGGCTGGGTTACGCTATTCCGCAAATAATTACGTGAAATGGAAGGACGAATATCTGGATCAGGGTAACCAGACCCAACCTTGATCATCTTCACTTTGTTCCTGAATTAAGTTTTCCGCTTCTTCCTCCAGGTCCCAGCGATGCTGACGAAAACTCGCTAACCACTGTCCTGGCGTATCTCCTGCAAAGCGGTTCGCCAGACTCTCTCCAGTAATAGCGCAAGTGAGCTGCATACCATTTACAAGAGCTGGAAAACAAACGCATTTTTTACTCTCGTTCCACTCTTCCCTGTCTGGAAACTGGATGGCCTGATTCACGCGGACAACTCCTCCTGCAATTGCTTTATAACTGGTGCTACGTCAGGCAGAACACCGTGCCAGAGAAGAAAGGCATGAGCCGCCTGCGCCACTAACATCCCCAATCCATCCGCATTACGTTTTGAGCCTTGCTGTTCACACCATGCCAGAAAGGGCGTTTTTCCCTTCTGGTAGAACATGTCATAACAACAAATACCTGAATGGACGAGCGATGCCGGGATCGCCGGAACATCTCCACTAATGCCACTGGATGTCGCGTTAATAATAAGATCGAACTCGTGGCCTTCCAGTTCGTCCATACCCAACGCCTGAACACTTCCAGTGTGCGCAAACAATTTAGCCAACTCTTCCGCGCGAGAAACCGTTCGGTTAGTGATTGTCACCGCACAGTCCAGAGAGAGAAGCGGCAGTAATACCCCACGAGATGCCCCACCAGCGCCGATAAGCAGAATACGTAAACCGGAGCGAATAAAAGACAGACGTTCCAGATCGCTTAACAAGCCTACACCATCGGTATTGTCACCCAGCAGGCGTCCATCTTCTAACCGCTTGAGGGTATTAACAGCACCAGCCAACGCTGCCCGTTCAGTAAGCTCATCTGCTCTGGCAAAAGCCTCTTCTTTAAAAGGCACTGTCACATTCGCACCTTTACCACCAGCAAGAAAGAAAGCGTTTAGCGTGTTGATGAAATCATTGATGGGTGCCAGCACGCGGCCATAGGGATGTTCAATATTCAGTTGCTGAGCAAATTGCTGATGAATGAATGGCGATTTGCTGTGGGCTATCGGATTACCAAAAACAGCATAGGTTTCCATTATGTTACCCCTGTCGAAACAGTTCACCCGTCAGGGCATCACGAATTTCTGAAGGATTTAAACGACCGCCCGTTTCACCTCGCACAACCGGGAAATCAGCACCAAACTGTGCGTGAACTTCCTCTATTGTTCGACAAGGTGGCAATCCACTCAAGTTGGCACTGGTAGAAACCAGCGGTTTACCATAAGCCTGGCACAAAGCAACCACCAATGGATGGTCGGTGACTCGTACAGCAAGCGAATCAAAGCGGCCCGTCAACCATCGTGGTGTTGTCGCAGGCGCGGGAAAGACAAAGGTGACAGGACCAGGCCAGCGAGAAAAAATGGTTTCACGCTGCGCGCCAGTCAGCATGCTGTCATCAATATAGGGTTTAAGCTGCTCGTAATTTGCCGCGATTAAAATCAGCCCCTTATCAACCGGACGCTGTTTTAAATCCAACAGCCGCATCACTGCTGTTTCGCTATCAGGATCGCACCCGACACCAAAAACGGCTTCCGTTGGATAGGCGATGACACGTTCTTCATTGAGGACATCTATCGCAGCTGCGATAGCGTCTCCTTGCAGGTTATTATTCACGTTATTATTCCGCCGAAACCGGCTTTCCACATTGTTTACTGGCACAGAAATGTTTAACACCCTGCGCGGTTTTCTTTTCGATGAGTAGCGGATAATGACACTCAGGGCACTCTCCGGCTATTGGTTTGAAGTTAATAGCAAATTGACACTCAGGGTAGCGATCACAGGAGTGAAATGTTTTGCCATAACGGGAGCGGCGCTGGACCAGATGGCCCGTCCGACATTGAGGACAGGTAATTGCTGTTTCGTCCGGTTTATCGATAAGTTCGGTATGTTCGCATTCAGGATAGTTACTGCAACCAATAAACATACCAAAGCGTCCCTGGCGTAATACCAGATTTGCTCCGCATGCAGGGCAAACCTGCCCCTCCAGAACTTTGACGATATGCCCATCCGCTGAAGATTTCAGAGGACGGACGTAGTCACACGCCGGATACTGTGAGCACCCAAGAAACGGACCGTGTTTCCCGGATCGAATAACCAGTTCAGCCCCGCACTTTGGGCAGGACTCATTATTACGCACCGTGAACAGTGCTGATTTCGCCATAACAACTTATGCTGAATTAAAGAAATGATTAATGCAGCATACCTTCATTCACTTCAAAGAGTAATTCTTCCATTTGCTGGTACGCATTTTCGCAGCCCGGGATGTTGAACAACACCATCAGGATCACCCATTTCAGATCATCCAGTTCGAACTCTGCGTTATCCAGCGCAAGCACTCGCTCTATCACCATTTCACGAGTTTCAAGGTTGAGCACCTGAATCTGCTCAAGGAAAAGCAGAAACCCACGGCAGCTGGCATCCAGTCGTTCACACTCTTCCGGTGTATAAATACGCATGGAGAGAGGATCCGAGGCCAGTTGCATCGGTTCTGCCAGCCCTTCCTGATAATCAGCAAGTTTTTCCAGCCATAGCAGGGCATTGTAGATATCTTCTCGCTCAAAACCTGCGTCGGTAAGATCCTGTTCAAGTTTGTCTTGATCCACACGCAACTCAGCTTCAGTGTGAATATAGGTTTCAAACAAATACATTAGTACGTCGAACATGGCATGCCCTCCTCAATCGGACATAGCCGCCGGGTACAGCTGCGATCCATCCTGCTAACTCCAGTTCAAGTAGTTGAGTAACTACCTCTGGCACAGGTTGGCCGGCACGTTCAGCGACGACGTCAACAGGTGTTACCTCATCTCCTACGTTAGCCAGGAGCTCAGGAAATGGCAATGCCACGTCTTCCTGATCTGATGAATAAAATGATTTTTCAGGGGCATCTGGCAACCAGTGCAATCCATATTGCAAATTTTCCAGAATTTCTTCCGGTTCCGTCACAAGAATCGCACCTTGTTTTATAAGCCAGTGGGGGCCTTCACTTCCGGGACTCCCTAATGGACCGGGCAAAGCAAAGACTTCACGTCCCTGCTCAAGCGCACAACGCGCTGTCACCAGTGAACCACTGCGCAAAGCCGCTTCCACCACCAGTACACCTTTACTTAGACCACTGATAATGCGATTTCTTCGCGGGAAATTGTAAGCAAGAGGAGGGGTATCAAGGGGAAATTCCGAGACAAGAGCCCCACCATGTTCAAGCAGACTGGTCGCCAGTCGGGCATGGCGACGCGGATGAATTGTATTGAGCCCATTCCCCAGCACAGCAACACTGACGCCATTTACCTGCAAGGCCGCTTTATGCGCTACACCATCGATTCCGCGCGCCAGCCCACTGGTAATTGTCACGCCTCGCGCCGCCAGCGCCTCACATAACAGCCGCCCCCACCGTTCGCCATACCATGAATGCGCCCGGCTTCCCACTACGGCCAACTGAAATGATTGCAGCGCCTGTAGATCACCAGCAACAAATAGTGCACCTGGATAATCAGCCGTTGCAATAAGTTGAGGAGGATAAAATTCGCTGTCCGCAGGGATTAAATGATGGTTGGGTTGCTCCAACCAACAAAGTGAGCTTTCGATACTCTTTCGCGGAAATGAAAGAAAGCGCTGTGCCTGCCGCAATGTAAGCCCTGTTTGCTGCAATACAACCGCATCAATATGCGACTGTTTTGCCAGCCAGTCAGCTATACGGACCATATCATCGCCGTACAAGCTGCCGATGCTCATTAAACGCAGCCAAATTTCTGTATCGACCATCCTTATCTCCCTGCCATAAGCAGCCTTAGCAATCTTTGCGATTGGTCAGTGATGCTGTCAATCAGAGGGGGATTTGTCTAGAATAGAAGAAATAATCTTTCTAACTCCTGAACACATCTCTGGAGATTTATGTCAGTTTTGCAAGTGTTACATATTCCGGACGAGCGGCTTCGCAAAGTTGCTAAACCGGTAGAAGAAGTGAATGCAGAAATTCAGCGTATCGTCGATGATATGTTCGAGACGATGTACGCAGAAGAAGGTATTGGCCTGGCGGCAACCCAGGTTGATATCCATCAACGTATCATTGTTATTGATGTTTCGGAAAACCGTGACGAACGGCTGGTGTTAATCAATCCGGAGCTTTTAGAAAAAAGCGGCGAAACAGGCATTGAAGAAGGTTGCCTGTCGATCCCTGAACAGCGTGCTTTAGTGCCGCGCGCAGAGAAAGTGAAAATTCGCGCCCTGGACCGCGATGGTAAACCATTTGAACTGGAAGCAGATGGTCTGTTAGCCATATGCATTCAGCATGAGATGGATCACCTGGTCGGTAAACTGTTCATGGATTACCTGTCACCGCTGAAACAACAACGTATTCGTCAGAAAGTTGAAAAACTGGATCGTCTGAAAGCCCGGGCTTAAGGATAAGAACTAACGTGTCAGAATCACTACGTATTATTTTTGCGGGAACACCTGACTTTGCAGCGCGTCATCTTGACGCGCTGTTGTCTTCTGGACATAACGTTGTCGGCGTGTTCACCCAACCGGACCGACCGGCAGGTCGCGGTAAAAAACTGATGCCCAGCCCGGTTAAAGTGCTGGCAGAAGAGAAAGGGTTACCGGTTTTTCAGCCTGTTTCCCTGCGTCCACAAGAAAACCAGCAACTGGTCGCCGATCTGCACGCTGATGTTATGGTCGTCGTCGCCTATGGCTTAATTCTGCCTAAAGCAGTGCTGGAGATGCCGCGTCTTGGCTGTATCAACGTTCATGGTTCACTGCTGCCACGCTGGCGCGGCGCCGCGCCAATCCAACGTTCGCTGTGGGCGGGCGATACAGAAACCGGCGTGACCATTATGCAAATGGATGTCGGTTTAGACACGGGCGACATGCTCTATAAACTCTCCTGCCCGATTACCGCAAAAGATACCAGCGGCACGTTATATGACAAACTGGCAGAGCTTGGCCCACAAGGGCTTATCGCCACATTGAAACAACTGGCAGACGGCACGGCGAAACCAGAAGTTCAGGACGAAACTCTTGTTACTTACGCCGAAAAGTTGAGTAAAGAAGAAGCGCGTATTGACTGGTCACTTTCGGCAGCGCAGCTTGAACGCTGCATTCGCGCTTTCAATCCATGGCCAATGAGCTGGCTGGAAATTGAAGGACAGCCGGTTAAAGTCTGGAAAGCGTCGGTCATTGATACGGCAACCAACGCTGCACCAGGAACGATCCTTGAAGCCAATAAACAAGGCATTCAGGTTGCGACTGGTGATGGCATCCTGAACCTGCTCTCGTTACAACCTGCGGGTAAGAAAGCGATGAGCGCGCAAGACCTCCTGAATTCTCGTCGGGAATGGTTTGTTCCGGGCAACCGTCTGGCCTGATAGTCCACTCTTCTAAGCCCGGTCTTGCCGGGCATTTTTATACTTATGAAAAAACAACGTAATTTACGTAGCATGGCGGCCCAGGCCGTTGAACAAGTCGTCGAGCAAGGGCAATCATTAAGCAACATTCTGCCACCGCTCCAGCAAAAAGTTTCTGATAAAGACAAAGCACTTCTTCAAGAGTTGTGCTTTGGCGTACTGCGTACGCTTTCGCAGTTAGACTGGCTGATTAATAAGTTAATGGCCCGTCCGATGACCGGCAAACAGCGCACTGTGCATTACCTGATTATGGTTGGTTTGTATCAACTGCTTTATACCCGCATTCCACCTCATGCTGCGCTGGCTGAAACGGTTGAAGGCGCTGTCGCAATTAAGCGCCCGCAACTTAAGGGGCTGATTAACGGCGTGTTACGCCAGTTCCAGCGTCAGCAAGAAGAGTTATTAGCCGAGTTTAATACCAGTGATGCACGTTATCTGCATCCTTCCTGGTTGCTGAAGCGTCTGCAAAAAGCGTATCCAGAGCAGTGGCAATCCATCGTCGAAGCCAATAACCAGCGTCCGCCAATGTGGCTGCGCATTAATCGTACGCATCATTCCCGCGACAACTGGCTTGCATTGCTGGATGAAGCAGGAATGAAAGGTTTCCCGCATGCGGATTACCCTGATGCTGTACGGCTGGAAACACCTGCACCTGTTCATGCGCTACCCGGTTTTGAAGACGGATGGGTTACCGTTCAGGATGCATCAGCACAAGGTTGCATGACCTGGCTTGCGCCACAAAACGGTGAACACATTCTGGATCTTTGTGCCGCCCCAGGCGGTAAAACAACGCATATCCTTGAGGTGGCACCAGAAGCGCAGGTTCTTGCGGTTGATATTGACGAACAGCGCCTCTCTCGCGTTTATGACAATTTAAAACGCCTTGGTATGAAGGCGACCGTGAAACAAGGTGATGGCCGCTACCCTTCCCAATGGTGTGGCGAGCAACAGTTTGATCGCATTTTATTAGATGCGCCTTGTTCAGCAACGGGTGTGATTCGTCGTCATCCGGATATCAAGTGGTTACGTCGTGATCGCGATATCCCGGAACTCGCGCAACTGCAGTCTGAAATTCTCGACGCCATTTGGCCGCATTTAAAATCCGGTGGAACCCTGGTCTATGCCACCTGTTCGGTGTTACCGGAAGAGAATAGCCTGCAGGTTAAAGCCTTTTTGCAACGTACCGCTGATGCCGAACTTTGCGACACCGGAACACCAGAACAACCGGGTAAGCAAAATCTGCCTGGTGCCGAAGAGGGCGACGGCTTCTTTTACGCTAAGCTAATCAAAAAGTGATGACATAACGGGTCGCGACTGATGAAAATTATCATTCTGGGTGCCGGTCAGGTTGGCGGCACACTGGCGGAAAACCTGGTTGGCGAGAACAACGATATTACTGTTGTCGATACCAACGGTGAGCGTCTGCGGACCTTGCAGGATAAATTTGACCTGCGAGTCGTGCAGGGGCATGGCTCTCATCCACGCGTATTGCGGGAGGCTGGTGCCGACGACGCCGATATGCTGGTTGCTGTAACCAGTTCAGATGAAACCAATATGGTTGCCTGCCAGGTAGCCTACTCACTTTTCAACACCCCTAATCGCATCGCTCGTATCCGCTCACCAGACTACGTGCGCGATGCCGATAAGCTATTTCATTCAGATGCTGTACCGATTGATCATCTGATCGCACCAGAGCAGTTGGTTATCGATAATATTTACCGACTGATTGAGTATCCCGGCGCATTGCAGGTGGTGAACTTCGCTGAGGGTAAAGTCAGCCTCGCTGTGGTTAAAGCCTATTATGGCGGCCCGCTGATTGGTAATGCACTTTCGACCATGCGCGAACATATGCCACATATCGATACTCGTGTGGCAGCAATTTTCCGCCACGATCGCCCCATTCGTCCGCAAGGTTCGACCATTGTTGAAGCCGGTGATGAAGTGTTCTTTATTGCCGCCTCGCAGCATATACGCGCGGTGATGAGTGAATTACAGCGACTGGAAAAACCGTATAAGCGGATCATGCTGGTTGGTGGCGGTAATATCGGTGCAGGGCTGGCGCGTCGTCTGGAAAAAGATTACAGCGTCAAACTCATCGAACGTAATCAGCAGCGCGCTGCCGAACTGGCGGAAAAGTTGCAGAATACGATCGTCTTTTTTGGTGATGCGTCGGATCAAGAACTGCTGGCCGAAGAACATATCGATCAAGTTGATCTGTTTATTGCCGTCACCAACGATGACGAGGCCAATATCATGTCAGCCATGCTCGCCAAACGTATGGGTGCGAAAAAGGTGATGGTATTGATCCAGCGTCGCGCTTATGTGGATCTGGTTCAGGGGAGCGTGATCGATATTGCGATTTCACCACAACAAGCAACTATTTCTGCGTTGCTTAGTCATGTGCGAAAAGCAGATATTGTTGGTGTTTCCTCATTGCGCCGCGGCGTAGCAGAAGCTATTGAAGCCGTTGCTCACGGTGATGAAAGCACCTCGCGCGTTGTCGGCAGAGTCATTGATGAAATCAAGCTACCGCCGGGAACGATTATTGGAGCGGTGGTACGTGGAAACGACGTGATGATTGCCAATGACAATCTGCGCATTGAGCAAGGCGATCACGTAATTATGTTCCTCACAGATAAAAAGTTTATTACCGACGTCGAAAGACTCTTCCAGCCAAGTCCTTTCTTTTTGTAATTAATAAGGCGTCTAATGACGCCTTATTAATTCCCTTTGAATATCAAGGATTAATTAAATTCATTCCTGGCAGGAAAATAGCTTAACATTTGTTAGACTTATGGTTGTCGGCTTCATAGGGAGAATAACATGAGCATTATTAAAGAATTTCGCGAATTTGCGATGCGCGGGAACGTGGTGGATTTGGCGGTGGGTGTCATTATCGGTGCGGCATTCGGGAAGATCGTCTCTTCGCTGGTTGCCGATATCATCATGCCACCTTTGGGCTTATTAATTGGCGGGATCGATTTTAAACAGTTTGCTGTCACGCTACGCGATGCGCAGGGGGATATCCCTGCTGTTGTGATGCATTACGGTGTCTTCATTCAAAACGTCTTTGATTTTCTGATTGTGGCCTTTGCCATCTTTATGGCGATTAAGCTAATCAACAAACTGAATCGTAAGAAAGAAGAACCTGCAGCAGCACCTGCACCAACTAAAGAAGAAGTATTACTGACAGAGATTCGTGATTTGCTGAAAGAGCAAAATAACCGATCTTAACAAGCGCCTGAAAGCAGAAGGCCAGTGGTAAAAAAGTGATTTACTTTCTTGCCACTGGCCTCCCAGTTACCCCGATTGCCATGTTTTCCTTTTCGCATATAACTGCCTTTCCCTTTTTTATTTTTTTCTACACGCTGTCTGAACAAAGGGTCATGTAGTAATGCTTCAATCGCATTATCCTTTATCTGCCCTTTCGTATGCTGATATCGGCTCATAAAAACTCCACTTGGTTATTTAACGGCGCGAGTGTAATCCCGTCAGTGCAAAAAATCAACAACCTGCTTTGACACCGCTGGCTCCTTGTTCAAGAGCTTCAAGGATAGAGCAATAAACGCTGCTATGGGCGCTACCACAACAGGCATCGTTAAGACGTTGCAAGGAACGCTGCATGCTCTGCAACTCGGCTATCCGCGCTTCCACTTCCTGTAATCTTTCCTGCACAATACCTTTTGATTCCTGACAAGTATGATGTTCAGGATCGATACGGATCGACAGCAACTCACGGATCGACTCGAGACTGAAACCAAGTTGTCTGGCATGCCGAATAAATTTCAACCGTTGGAGATCGCTTTCGGTATACAGACGAAAGCCTCCTACCGTACGAACTTCATGATCCATCATCTGCTGTTTTTCGTAATAACGTATTGTGTCGGGCGTAACTTCTGCCAGTTTTGCCAACTCACCAATGCGATACATAAATTATCTCTCAGTTGTCATTAATTTTATTCAGAAGCTTATCTGCATATTCGCCACGTAAAAATTCAGTGCTCAAACCTGCTTGCCGCAGTTTTAACTCCAGTAAAGATAACTGGCGGCTAACCTCTTGATATTTCGGATCATCCTGACGAATGCCTCTGAGAATATCCAGAAGCTGAATTGCTTCCTTCCGCTGCTCAAGTTCTGGCGGTAAACAGCCGGAATTCTTTAACAAGCGATAGCCCGCACGCAGTTCCGGCGGCACGTGTGTGTCATCTTCCAGGATTAATGGTTCACCACTGCCTGGGAGATTTTCAAACTCACCTTTAGCCTGTGCTTCAGTAATATGGCGCTCTGCCCACTGGTCAAGTAACCACATAAATACTCCAGGGGATGAACAAAAAGAGTACAGCTATTGTAGATAAGTGGGGATACTACAGATATAAAAAAACCCGCCGGGGCGGGTTTTTTTACGTTGCTTCAGATTACTCTGCAGCAGCTTCTGCTTTCTCTGAACGATCAACCAGCTCGATGTAAGCCATCGGCGCGTTGTCGCCTGCACGGAAGCCACACTTCAGAATACGAGTGTAACCACCGGCACGGCTCGCGAAACGCGGGCCCAGTTCGTTAAACAGTTTTGCCACGATCTCGTTATCACGAGTACGGGCGAATGCCAGACGACGATTAGCAACGCTATCAGTCTTGGCAAGAGTAATCAGCGGCTCAACTACGCGGCGCAGCTCTTTCGCTTTAGGCAGAGTCGTCTTGATGATTTCATGACGAACCAGTGAACCTGCCATATTGCGGAACATAGCCTGGCGATGGCTGCTGTTGCGGTTCAGTTGACGACCACTCTTACGATGGCGCATGACCTTATCCTTCTCAGTAAAACCTTAACCTGTGATCCGGTTACTCGTCAGCGATGCTTGCCGGTGGCCAGTTTTCCAGGCGCATACCCAGAGACAGTCCACGGGAAGCCAGCACGTCTTTAATCTCAGTAAGAGATTTTTTACCAAGGTTAGGCGTTTTAAGGAGCTCAACCTCGGTACGTTGTACCAGATCACCGATATAGTGGATAGCTTCTGCTTTAAGGCAGTTAGCAGAGCGGACAGTCAATTCCAGATCGTCAACAGGGCGCAGCAGGATCGGATCGAACTCTGGTTTCTCTTCTTTCACTTCCGGCTGACGTACATCACGTAAGTCAACGAAAGCTTCCAGTTGTTCAGCCAGAATGGTTGCCGCACGACGAATCGCCTCTTCAGGATCGATTGTGCCGTTGGTTTCCATTTCGATGACCAGCTTGTCCAGGTCGGTACGCTGTTCTACACGCGCTGCTTCAACATTGTAGGCAATACGCTCTACAGGGCTGTAGCATGCGTCGACCAGCAGACGGCCGATTGGGCGCTCATCTTCTTCCGAATGAATTCGGGTAGAAGCCGGCACATAACCACGACCGCGCTGAACTTTGATACGCATGCTAATAGACGCGTTCTCATCGGTCAGGTGGCAGATCACGTGCTGCGGCTTGACGATTTCGACATCACCGTCGTGGGTGATATCGGCTGCAGTCACAGGGCCAATGCCAGATTTATTCAAGGTAAGAATAACTTCATCTTTGCCCTGAACTCTCACCGCCAGCCCTTTCAGGTTGAGCAGGATTTCCAGGATATCTTCCTGAACGCCTTCTTTGGTGCTGTACTCATGTAGTACACCATCAATCTCAACCTCGGTCACCGCGCAACCCGGCATCGATGAGAGCAGAATACGGCGCAGTGCGTTACCCAGAGTATGGCCAAAGCCACGCTCTAAAGGCTCAAGGGTCACCTTGGCGTGCGTCGAACTCACTTGCTCGATATCAACCAGGCGCGGTTTTAGAAACTCTGTCACAGAACCCTGCATTGTGTCCTCTCTTTGGTACTAAGCTTTACTTGGAGTAAAGCTCGACGATCAGGTGTTCGTTAATGTCCGCAGACAGATCAGAACGCTCCGGCTTACGCTTAAACGTACCTTCCATCTTGCCAGCATCAACTTCCAGCCAGGTTGGCTTTTCACGCTGCTCAGCCAGCTCCAGAGCGGCTTTCACGCGAGACTGCTTCTTCGCTTTCTCACGAATGCTTACAACGTCATTCGGACTAACCTGATAAGAAGCGATGTTAACAACACGACCGTTTACCATAATTGCTTTATGGCTAACCAGCTGACGTGCTTCTGCACGAGTGGCACCGAAGCCCATACGGTATACAACGTTGTCCAGACGACCTTCCAGCAGAGCCAACAGGTTTTCACCGGTGTTGCCTTTCAGACGTGCTGCTTCTTTGTAGTAGTTACGGAACTGACGCTCCAGCACACCATAGATACGGCGAACTTTTTGCTTTTCACGCAACTGCACACCATAGTCAGACAGACGCGGTTTACGCGCACCGTGCTGGCCAGGAGCTTGTTCAATTTTACACTTGGTATCGATCGCGCGAACGCCAGACTTAAGGAATAAGTCGGTGCCCTCACGACGGCTCAGCTTGAGCTTAGGACCCAAATATCTTGCCATTTTCTTTCTCCAACAAACCTGGAAAACGAAGCGTTATACGCGACGTTTTTTCGGCGGACGACAACCGTTATGAGGGATCGGAGTCACATCAGTAATGTTAGTGATGCGGAAACCTGCGGCGTTCAGAGCACGAATAGTAGATTCGCGGCCTGGACCCGGACCTTTAACCATAACTTCCAGATTCTTGATACCGTATTCTTTCACGGCGTCAGCGCAACGCTCTGCTGCAACCTGAGCTGCAAACGGAGTGGATTTGCGAGAACCACGGAAACCGGAACCACCGGCTGTTGCCCAACCCAACGCGTTACCCTGACGATCAGTGATAGTCACGATGGTGTTGTTGAAAGAAGCATGGATATGAGCCACGCCGTCAGAGACTTGTTTTCTTACACGTTTACGTGCACGAATTGGTGCCTTTGCCATTATTCAATCACCCCGATTATTTCTTGATCGGTTTGCGCGGACCCTTACGGGTACGTGCGTTGGTCTTGGTACGCTGACCGCGAACCGGTAGACCACGACGATGACGCAAACCGCGATAGCAACCAAGATCCATCAGGCGCTTGATGCTCATGCTGATTTCACGGCGCAGATCACCTTCAACGACAAATTTGGCAACTTCGTCACGCAGCGTGTCGATTTGTCCTTCAGACAGCTCACTGATCTTAACATCTTCAGCGATACCCGCTGCAGCCAGGATGGCTTTAGAACGGGTCTTGCCGACGCCATAAATCGAAGTTAATGCGATTACGGCATGCTTATGATCAGGAATGTTAATGCCTGCTATACGGGCCACTATGCACTCCTACTATTTAATATGTACGTTCCATGCTGAAAAGCCCGTTTTCAGGATACTCAAATGGAAACGCACAGACATACAAAAGATTGGCTGGCTAATCTAGCCAGCTCAACCCAACTTTGCAAGAAAAATATGCGAATAAATCAGCCTTGGCGCTGTTTATGCTTCGGCTCGGCACTGCAAATCACACGGATGACACCATCACGCTTAACGATTTTGCAGTTACGGCATAATTTCTTGACGGAAGCACGAACTTTCATTTTTACTCTCCGTAACTTCTCGGGCGACCAATTATCGGCCATAGCCTTTCAGGTTCGCCTTCTTCAATGCAGACTCATACTGACTGGACATCATCAGAGTTTGCACTTGAGCCATAAAGTCCATAATCACGACAACAACGATAAGCAGTGAGGTCCCACCGAAGTAGAACGGTACTTTCATTGCATCACGCATGAACTCCGGGATCAGGCAGATAAAGGTAATGTACAGCGCACCAACCAAGGTCAGGCGGGTCATAACTTTATCGATATACTTCGCCGTTTGCTCTCCCGGACGAATTCCTGGTACAAATGCACCGGACTTCTTCAGGTTATCTGCTGTTTCACGCGGGTTGAAAACCAACGCCGTGTAGAAGAAACAGAAGAAGATGATTGCAGACGCATAGAGTAACACATAAAGCGGTTGCCCAGGCTGCAAATACAGCGAAATTGTTGTCAGCCAGTTCCAACCAGTACCGCCCCCGAACCATGACGCGATGGTAGCCGGGAACAGAATAATACTGGAAGCGAAAATTGCCGGGATTACCCCCGCCATATTCACTTTCAGCGGTAAATGTGTGCTCTGTGCAGCATAGACACGACGACCTTGCTGACGTTTTGCGTAGTTTACCACAATGCGGCGTTGACCACGCTCAACAAATACAACAAAGAACGTCACTGCAAATACTAATACTGCAACCAACAGCAACACGAGGAAGTGCAGGTCGCCTTGACGCGCTTGCTCGATAGTATGGGCAATGGCTGGCGGGAGTCCCGCGACAATACCGGCGAAGATAATGATTGAAATACCGTTGCCGATACCTCGTTCAGTGATCTGTTCGCCCAACCACATCAGGAACATCGTTCCTGTGACCAGACTTACAACAGCGGTGAAGTAGAATGCAAAGCCCGGGTTAATAACCAGGCCTTGCATACCAGGCATATTCGGCAGACCGGTAGCAATACCGATCGACTGGAATATTGCCAGCACCAGAGTACCGTAACGGGTGTACTGGCTGATCTTACGACGACCAGACTCCCCTTCTTTCTTAATTTCTGCCAACGTTGGGTGAACCACCGTCAGCAGCTGGATAATGATCGACGCCGAAATATACGGCATGATCCCCAGAGCAAAGATAGAAGCACGGCTGAGAGCACCACCAGAGAACATGTTAAACATCTCAATGATGGTGCCTCGCTGTTGCTCAAGCAGTTTGGCAAGTACAGCGGCATCAATACCAGGGATCGGAATAAAAGAGCCAATACGGAACACAATCAGCGCACCGATAACAAACAGCAGTCTGCGTTTCAGCTCGCCTAAGCCACCTTTGGCACTTTGAAAATCTAATCCCGGTTGTTTAGCCATCTGCTACTTATTCCTCGATTTTACCGCCAGCAGCTTCGATAGCAGCACGAGCGCCTTTCGTAACACGCAGGCCACGAACAGTTACCGGAGTCGTTACTTCGCCAGCCAGGATCACTTTCGCGAACTCGATCTGGATACCGATAATGTTAGCCGCTTTCAGCGTGTTCAGGTCTACAACACCGCCTTCTACTTTAGCCAGGTCAGACAGACGAACTTCGGCTGTAATCGCTGCTTTACGAGAAGTGAAGCCGAATTTCGGCAGACGACGGTACAGAGGCATCTGACCACCCTCGAAACCGCGACGTACGCCACCGCCAGAACGAGATTTCTGACCTTTGTGACCACGACCACCGGTTTTACCGAGGCCAGAACCGATACCACGACCCAGGCGTTTACCCGCCTTTTTGGAGCCTTCGGCCGGAGACAGAGTATTTAAACGCATCTCTTACTCCTCAACTTTAACCATGAAGGAAACCGCGTTGATCATACCGCGAATAGCAGGAGTATCCTCGCGCTCTACGGTGTGACCAATACGACGCAGACCCAGGCCAAGCAGCGTTGCCTTGTGTTTCGGCAGACGACCGATTGCACTGCGGGTTTGAGTAATTTTAATAGTCTTTGCCATGGTTTATTTCCCCAGAATTTCTTCAACGGATTTACCACGCTTGGCAGCGACCATTTCTGGAGAATTCATATTTTCCAGGCCATCGATAGTTGCACGAACCACGTTAATCGGGTTGGTGGAACCATACGCTTTAGCCAGAACGTTATGAACCCCAGCGACTTCCAGAACGGCGCGCATTGCACCACCGGCGATGATACCGGTACCTTCGGAAGC
Organism: Escherichia sp. E4930; assembly: GCF_005845405.1. Classification (NCBI taxonomy): domain Bacteria; kingdom Pseudomonadati; phylum Pseudomonadota; class Gammaproteobacteria; order Enterobacterales; family Enterobacteriaceae; genus Escherichia; species Escherichia sp. E4930. Next base: position 16,597 of record NZ_VCDZ01000022.1, read on the forward strand.
CGGCTGCATGAATACGCGAGAACCCGTATGAACACCTTTAACAGGGTGTTGCAGAGTGCCGTTATTCAGCGCGACGTTAATCATATTGCGACGGGCTTTTTCCATCGCTTTCTGGATCGCTGCTGGAACTTCACGCGCTTTACCGTAACCAAAACCAACGCGACCGTTACCATCGCCAACTACAGTCAGAGCTGTGAAGGAGAAAATACGACCACCTTTAACGGTTTTAGATACGCGGTTTACCGCGATCAGCTTTTCCTGCAGTTCGCCAGCTTGTTTTTCGATGTGAGCCATCTTACACCTCTACCTTAGAACTGAAGGCCAGCTTCACGGGCAGCATCTGCCAGTGCCTGGACACGACCATGATATTGGAACCCGGAACGGTCAAAGGATACATCTTTGATGCCTTTTTCCAGAGCGCGTTCAGCGACAGCTTTACCCACAGCTGCAGCCGCGTCTTTGTTACCGGTGTACTTCAGTTGTTCAGCGATAGCTTTTTCTACAGTAGAAGCAGCTACCAGAACTTCAGAACCGTTCGGTGCAATTACCTGTGCGTAAATGTGACGCGGGGTACGATGTACCACCAGGCGAGTTGCGCCCAGCTCCTGGAGCTTGCGGCGTGCGCGGGTCGCACGACGGATACGAGCAGATTTCTTATCCATAGTGTTACCTTACTTCTTCTTAGCCTCTTTGGTACGCACGACTTCGTCGGCGTAACGAACACCCTTGCCTTTGTAAGGCTCAGGACGACGGTAGGCGCGCAGATCCGCTGCAACCTGGCCGATCATCTGCTTATCAGCGCCTTTCAGCACGATTTCAGTCTGAGTCGGACATTCAGCAGTGATACCCGCAGGCAGCTGATGGTCAACAGGATGAGAGAAACCCAGAGACAGGTTAATCACATTGCCTTTAACCGCTGCACGGTAACCTACACCAACCAGCTGCAGCTTCTTAGTGAAGCCTTCGGTAACACCGATAACCATTGAGTTCAGCAGGGCACGCGCGGTACCAGCCTGAGCCCAACCGTCTGCGTAACCATCACGCGGACCGAAGGTCAGGGTATTATCTGCATGTTTAACTTCAACAGCATCGTTGAGAGTACGAGTCAGCTCGCCGTTTTTACCTTTGATCGTAATAACCTGACCGTTGATTTTTACATCAACGCCGGCAGGAACAACGACCGGTGCTTTAGCAACACGAGACATTTTTTCCTCCGATTAGGCTACGTAGCAGATAATTTCGCCACCAAGACCAGCCTGGCGCGCTGCACGATCAGTCATAACACCTTTAGAGGTAGAAACAACTGCGATACCCAGACCCGCCATAACTTTCGGCAGCTCATCTTTACGTTTATAGATGCGCAGACCTGGGCGGCTGACACGCTGAATGCTTTCTACAACAGCTTTGCCCTGGAAATACTTCAGAGTAAGTTCCAGTTCAGGCTTGGTGTCGCCTTCAACTTTAAAATCTTCAATAAAACCTTCTTCCTTCAGCACGTTGGCGATTGCCACTTTCAGCTTGGAGGAAGGCATGGTGACCGCAGCTTTGTTCGCGGCCTGACCGTTACGGATACGGGTCAGCATATCCGCGATCGGATCTTGCATGCTCATCTGTCTTTACTCCCGTGATTCAATTGGTGACAATTACCAGCTAGCCTTTTTCAGACCCGGGATTTCACCGCGCATAGCGGCTTCACGGACCTTAATACGGCTCAACCCGAACTTCCGCAGGAAACCATGCGGACGACCTGTTTGACGGCAGCGGTTACGCTGACGAGACGGGCTGGAATCACGCGGCAGAGTCTGCAGCTTGAGAACAGCATTCCAACGATCTTCGTCGGAAGCGTTCACATCAGAGATGATCGCTTTCAGTTCAGCGCGTTTCGCGAAGTATTTATCAGCTAAAGCTACGCGTTTTACTTCGCGTGCTTTCATTGATTGCTTAGCCATTTAGTAACCCTACCTTACTTGCGGAACGGGAAGTCAAAGGCAGCCAGCAGAGCACGGCCTTCTTCGTCAGATTTCGCAGTAGTGGTAATGGTAATATCCAAACCACGAACGCGGTCGACTTTATCGTAGTCGATTTCTGGGAAGATGATCTGCTCACGGACACCCATGCTGTAGTTACCACGACCGTCGAAAGACTTAGCGGACAAGCCACGGAAGTCACGGATACGCGGTACAGCAATAGTGATCAGGCGCTCAAAGAACTCCCACATGCGCTCGCCACGCAGAGTTACTTTACAGCCGATCGGATAGCCCTGACGGATTTTGAAGCCTGCAACAGATTTGCGTGCTTTGGTGATCAGCGGTTTTTGACCGGAGATTGCTGCCAGGTCTGCTGCTGCGTTATCCAGCAGTTTTTTGTCAGCGATCGCTTCACCAACACCCATGTTCAGGGTGATCTTCTCGACCCGAGGGACTTGCATGACAGAATTGTAGTTAAACTCAGTCATGAGTTTTTTAACTACTTCGTCTTTGTAGTAATCATGCAGTTTCGCCATCGTACTACTCCAAATTACTTGATAGTTTCGCTGTTAGACTTGAAGAAACGGACTTTTTTGCCGTCTTCGAATCTAAAGCCTACACGGTCAGCCTTGCCGGTTGCCGCATTGAAGATTGCTACGTTGGAAACCTGAATAGCGGCTTCTTTTTCAACGATGCCACCCGGTTGGTTCAGGGCCGGAACCGGCTTCTGATGTTTCTTAACCAGGTTGATACCTTCAACAATGACCTTGCCGGAAGACAGGACATTCTTAACTTTACCGCGTTTACCTTTATCTTTACCGGTTAACACGATAACTTCGTCATCACGACGGATTTTCGCTGCCATGATTCGCTCCTTAGAGTACTTCTGGTGCCAGAGAGATAATTTTCATGAACTTCTCACTACGAAGCTCACGAGTTACCGGCCCAAAAATACGCGTACCGATAGGCTGCTCGCTGTTGTTGTTCAGAAGAACACAAGCATTACCATCGAAGCGAATGACAGAACCGTCCGGGCGACGAACACCCTTCTTGGTGCGCACCACTACCGCCTTCAGCACATCACCTTTTTTGACCTTACCACGCGGAATTGCTTCTTTGATGGTGATCTTGATGATGTCGCCTACGCCTGCGTAGCGACGGTGCGAGCCACCCAGAACCTTGATACACATTACGCGACGTGCACCGGAGTTGTCGGCGACGTTCAGCATAGTCTGTTCTTGGATCATTTTAGTGCTCCGCTAATGTCAACTACTACTGAGACCCGAAAATCAGGTCGTTAAAAATCCCCATATCGAGGGCGCGGCATTATAACACCGCTTCAAGGATATGGGTAGAAAAAATAAACGGCTCATTTCTGAGCCGTTTATTCGTATCGAGAGAGTGTACTGTATTACAGAACCGCTTTCTCTACAACGCGAACCAGCGTCCAGGATTTAGTCTTGGACAGCGGACGGCATTCGCGGATTTCAACCACGTCACCGATACCGCATTCGTTGTTCTCGTCATGTACGTGCAGTTTGGTCGTACGCTTGATGAATTTACCGTAGATCGGGTGTTTCACAAAACGTTCGATAGCAACAACAATGGATTTCTCCATTTTGTCGCTAACAACGCGACCTTGCAGAGTACGGATTTTATCGGTCATTACGCACCCGCCTTCTCGTTCAGTAAAGTCTTAACGCGTGCGACATCGCGACGCACTTGCTTCAACAGGTGAGACTGTTGCAGCTGGCCACTTGCAGCCTGCATACGCAGGTTGAACTGCTCACGCAGCAGGTTCAGCAGCTCGGTGTTCAGCTCTTCAACGCTCTTCTCACGCAGCTCTTTTGCTTTCATTACATCACCGTCTTAGTTACAAAGGTGGTTTTAATCGGCAGTTTCGCTGCTGCCAGCTTGAATGCTTCACGGGCCAGCTCTTCCGGAACACCGTCCATTTCATACAGGACTTTACCCGGCTGAATCAAGGCAACCCAATACTCCACGTTACCTTTACCTTTACCCATACGCACTGCCAGCGGCTTTTCAGTGATCGGTTTGTCCGGGAACACACGGATCCAGATCTTACCTTGACGCTTAACTGCACGGGTCATAGCACGACGTGCTGCTTCGATCTGACGTGCAGTCAGACGACCACGGCCAACAGCTTTCAGACCGAAGCTGCCGAAGCTAACATCCGTACCCTGCGCCAGACCGCGGTTACGGCCTTTGTGCATTTTACGGAATTTTGTACGCTTTGGTTGTAACATCAGCGACGCTCCTTATTTACGGCCTTTACGCTGCTGCTTTTTAGGCTGAGCAGCCGGTTTTTCCGGTTGTTCAACAGCAGCCATACCACCCAGGATCTCGCCTTTGAAGATCCACACTTTAACGCCGATTACACCGTAAGTGGTGTGCGCTTCAGAGGTGTTGTAGTCGATGTCAGCACGCAGAGTGTGCAGCGGTACGCGACCTTCGCGGTACCATTCGGTACGTGCGATTTCCGCGCCGCCCAGACGGCCGCTAACTTCAACTTTAATACCTTTAGCGCCCAGACGCATTGCGTTCTGTACAGCACGCTTCATAGCACGACGGAACATAACGCGACGTTCCAGCTGAGAAGTGATGCTGTCAGCAACCAGTTTTGCGTCCAGTTCAGGCTTACGAACTTCGGCGATGTTGATCTGTGCAGGAACGCCAGCGATGTCCGCTACGACCTTACGCAGTTTTTCTACGTCTTCACCTTTTTTACCGATAACGATACCCGGGCGAGCAGTGTGAATGGTTACACGAATGCTCTTAGCCGGACGCTCGATAACGATACGAGATACAGACGCTTTAGCCAGTTCCTTTGTCAGGTACTGACGTACTTTAAAATCGCTGTCCAGGTTGTCAGCGAATTCTTTGGTGTTCGCAAACCAGGTAGAGTTCCATGGTTTTACAATACCCAGGCGAATACCATTAGGATGTACTTTCTGACCCATTGCTAGTCTCCAGAGTCTCAGCGATCGGACACAACCACAGTGATGTGGCTGGTGCGCTTCAGGATGCGATCTGCACGACCTTTTGCACGCGGCATAATGCGCTTCATGCTCGGGCCTTCGTCTACGAAAATTTTCGTAACTTTCAGATCGTCAATGTCAGCGCCATCGTTGTGTTCAGCGTTAGCAATGGCAGATTCCAGAACTTTCTTGACCAGTACAGCCGCTTTCTTGTTGGTGTAGGTCAAAATATCCAGAGCCTGCGACACTTTCTTACCGCGAATCAGGTCAGCAACAAGGCGAACCTTCTGAGCAGAAGAACGAGCATGGCGATGTTTAGCGATAGTTTCCATCTCTTCCTCCTACCTTATTTCTTTTTCGCTTTTTTATCAGCAGCGTGGCCGCGATAAGTACGAGTCGGTGCGAATTCACCCAGTTTGTGGCCGACCATTTCGTCGGTTACAAATACCGGAACGTGCTGACGACCATTATGGACAGCGATGGTCAAACCGATCATGTTAGGAAAGATCGTTGAACGACGGGACCAAGTGCGCAGGGGCTTCTTGTCTCCGCTTTCCACCGCTTTCTCTACCTTCTTCAGCAAGTGCAGGTCAATAAAAGGACCTTTCTTGAGAGAACGTGGCATGGCTTATCCTCTAAAATTATTTGCTACGGCGACGTACGATGAATTTATCAGTACGCTTGTTGCTGCGGGTCTTCTTACCTTTGGTCTGAACGCCCCACGGAGTTACCGGGTGCTTACCAAAGTTACGACCTTCACCACCACCATGTGGGTGGTCTACCGGGTTCATCGCGGTACCGCGAACGGTCGGACGAACACCACGCCAGCGTGCAGCACCTGCTTTACCCAGAACGCGCAGCATATGCTCAGCATTGCCAACTTCGCCCAGAGTTGCACGGCAGTCTGCTTCTACTTTACGCATTTCACCAGAACGCAGACGCAGGGTGACATAAGCACCATCACGAGCAACGATCTGAACGTAAGTACCAGCGGAACGTGCCAGCTGACCGCCTTTACCTGGTTTCATTTCTACGTTGTGAACAGTAGAACCAACCGGGATGTTGCGCATCGGCAGGGTGTTACCTGGTTTGATTGCAGCATCAACGCCAGACTGAATCTGGTCGCCAGCTTTCAGGCCTTTAGGGGCCAGGATGTAACGGCGCTCACCGTCTTTGTACAGAACCAGCGCGATGTTCGCGGAACGGTTCGGATCGTACTCAAGACGTTCAACAACTGCCGGGATACCGTCTTTGTTGCGTTTGAAGTCAACAATACGGTAAGCCTGCTTGTGGCCACCACCGATATGACGAGTGGTGATACGGCCATTGTTGTTACGACCACCGGATTTGCTGTTTTTTTCCAGCAACGGAGCAAAAGGTTTGCCCTTGTGCAGCTCAGGGTTAACCACTTTAACAACGTGGCGACGACCCGGAGATGTCGGTTTACATTTAACAACTGCCATTGTATTACTCCTCCGACTTACTCAGCGCCGCCAACGAAGTCCAGATTCTGGCCTTCTTTCAGGGTGACGTAAGCTTTTTTCCAGTCGCTACGACGACCGATACGCTGTCCGTGACGTTTAACTTTCCCTTTAACTACCAGGGTGTTAACGACTTCGACTTCGACTTCAAACAGTTTCTGCACAGCAGCTTTGATTTCTGCTTTGGTCGCGTCTTTAGCAACTTTGAGTACGATGGTGTTGGATTTTTCCATCGCAGTAGACGCTTTTTCAGAAACGTGCGGTGCACGCAGCACCTTCAGCAGACGTTCTTCACGAATCATGCCAGCATCTCCTCAACTTGCTTAACAGCATCAGCAGTCATTACGACTTTGTCGAAGGCGATCAGGCTAACCGGGTCGATACCAGTTGCATCGCGTACGTCAACCTTGTGCAGGTTGCGCGCAGCCAGGAACAGGTTCTCGTCCAGCTCACCGGTGATGATCAGCACATCTTCCAGAGCCATGTCTTTCAGTTTCTGTGCCAGCAGCTTGGTTTTCGGTGCTTCTACAGAGAACTTCTCGACAACGATCAGACGATCCTGACGTACCAGTTCGGACAGGATGCTTTTCAGCGCGCCGCGGTACATCTTCTTGTTAACTTTTTGACTGTGGTCCTGCGGACGAGCAGCGAAGGTCACGCCACCAGAACGCCAAATCGGGCTCTTGATAGAACCAGAACGCGCACGGCCGGTGCCTTTCTGGCGCCACGGTTTTTTACCGGAACCAGTTACTTCAGCACGAGTCTTCTGAGCACGAGTACCCTGACGAGCACCGGCTGCATAAGCAACAACAACCTGGTGAACCAGCGCTTCGTTGAAATCACGACCGAAGGTAGTTTCGGAAACAGTCAGCGCGCTCTGCGCGTCTTTCAATACTAATTCCATTGCTATCTCCTTACGCCTTCACAGCTGGTTTAACGATCAGGTCGCTACCGGTTGCACCCGGGACAGCACCTTTAACCAGCAGCAGGTTGCGCTCAGCGTCAACGCGTACTACGTCAAGGCTCTGAACGGTTACACGTTCGTTACCCATCTGACCTGCCATTTTCTTGCCTTTGAACACTTTGCCCGGAGTCTGGTTCTGACCGATAGAACCCGGAACGCGGTGAGACAAGGAGTTACCGTGGGTTGCGTCCTGGGTACGGAAGTTCCAGCGCTTAACGGTACCTGCGAAACCTTTACCTTTAGAGGTGCCAGTTACGTCAACTTTTTTAACGTCAGCAAACAGTTCAACGCTAATGCTCTGACCTACAGTGAACTCTTCGCCTTCAGCCAGGCGGAATTCCCACAGACCACGGCCAGCTTCTACGCCAGCTTTAGCGAAGTGGCCAGCTTCAGGCTTGGTCACACGGTTAGCTTTTTTAGCACCGGTGGTTACCTGAATAGCACGGTAGCCATCGTTAGCCAGGTCTTTAACCTGAGTAACGCGGTTTGCTTCAACTTCGATTACGGTTACTGGGATAGAAACGCCGTCTTCTGTGAAGATACGGGTCATACCCACTTTTTTACCGACTAAACCAATCATTGTTTCAACCTCTCAATCGCTCAATGACCTGATTAACCCAGGCTGATCTGCACGTCTACACCGGCAGCCAGATCCAGACGCATCAGAGCATCAACGGTTTTCTCGGTTGGCTCAACGATGTCAACCAGACGCAAGTGAGTACGGATTTCGTACTGATCGCGCGCGTCTTTGTTGACGTGCGGAGAGATCAGAACAGTGAAGCGCTCTTTGCGTGTCGGCAGCGGGATCGGACCACGGACCTGCGCACCAGTGCGCTTGGCAGTCTCGACGATTTCCGCGGTTGCTTGATCGATCAGACGATGATCAAACGCTTTCAGGCGGATACGGATTCTTTGGTTCTGCATGAGACCAGAGCTCCAATTATTTTATAAACGAAAATGATTACTCCTCAGACCCATTACGATTGATGGGAGAGTGTAACCGTTCTTACGTAGCCCCCCGATTGGGAGCATTGTTAGGTAGCCAAATTCGGCTAACTGAGGTTCAGATTGAACCTGCTGTCAACTACGACAAGCCCGCGCATTATACGCAAATCTGAGATTGACGCAAGCATCGGGTAGAAATTAATCGCAACGCACAGATTGCGAGCTGCATTCCACGAAATTTGTAAGGTCGTGAAGATAGCGTTTTTCACCGGAACCAGGTTAACAAATCAGCGATTTCTCTGTTGCTGAGTATCCGGAGTTATTCGATGGTGATACTCCAATTACAGAGGATGTTTTATGGTCGCTACCCTTCCCTTTCTGATTTTGTACGTTTGCTTATCAGTCCTGCTGTTTTTCTGGGATGCAAAGCATGGCTTGTTACCTGACAGGTTTACCTGCCCGTTACTCTGGTCAGGTCTTTTGTTCTATCAGTTTTGTCATCCTGACGGTTTAGCCGATGCGTTATGGGGGGCGATTATTGGTTACGGCACATTCGCTGTCATTTACTGGGGATATCGCATACTGCGTCATAAAGAAGGATTAGGCTATGGTGATGTGAAGTTTCTCGCCGCCCTTGGCGCCTGGCATACATGGGCCTTCTTGCCACGGCTGGTTTTCCTTGCCGCCTCATTCGCTTGCGGAGCCGTAGTTATTGGTCTGCTCATGAGAGGAAAAGAATCATTAAAAAACCCGCTGCCTTTTGGGCCATTTCTGGCAGCTGCGGGTTTCGTTGTAGGCTGGGATAGTCTGCTGGCAGGCCGTTAATCTTTAACTTTAATTTGTGATTGCAGGTAATTTTGTAGGCCGATTTTACCGATGAGATCCAGTTCAGTTTCGAGCCAGTCGATATGACCTTCTTCATCAGCAAGGATCTCGATCATCATATCGCGGCTAACATAGTCATGAACGCTGTCGGCATAAGCGATAGCCTCACGAAGATCCTTCGCACCTTCCAGCTCTAATCGCAGGTCGGATTGCAGCATCTCTTCAACATCTTCACCGATCCCTAGCTTGCCTAAATCCTGTAAGTTAGGAATCCCTTCTAAGAACAAAATACGCTCGATATATTTATCGGCGTGCTTCATCTCATCGATAGATTCATGGTATTCGACATCATTAAGGCGCATCAGGCCCCAGTTTTTAAACATACGGGCATGAAGAAAATACTGATTGATCGCGACAAGCTCATTTCCCAATAGTTTATTGAGATAATTTATGATTTTAACATCACCTTTCATTTTATAGTCCCTCCGCTTCCACTATTAGAGCGTAGATGGGGCTAGCGGGATGTCAAAAAATAAGCGTGAGCTTCAGGCAATCTCTTTAAATTCGGGCATCTGCATCAACTCGTCCTGCATCACTTCGCGTGCGGCGCGAATGCACTTACCGCATTGATTTCCCACAGGAATAAACTTGCGTAATTGTTGGAAAGACTGAGGATGAAACTGACGGACTGCCTGGCGAATTTTTTTGTCACTTACACCATTACACAAACAAACGTACATGATTACTCCCGTTCAAATTCTGCGCAAAGTGTAAATGAGAATAGTTATGATTACAATAGCACAGTTTTATTTGCGCCACCGTTCAGCCAGCGAAATTACGACGAAATATTTCGAGCTCAAATTACGGGCAGCAAAAAGGGCGCCGAAGCGCCCTTTTTAATTCGAAACTAATTAACGCGTAATTAGCTCAGAACTTTAGCAACAACGCCCGCGCCAACGGTACGGCCGCCTTCACGGATTGCGAAACGCAGACCGTCGTCCATCGCGATCGGGTGGATCAGGGTAACAACCATTTTGATGTTGTCGCCCGGCATTACCATCTCTACGCCTTCCGGCAGTTCGATGGTACCAGTCACGTCAGTAGTACGGAAGTAGAACTGCGGACGGTAGCCTTTGAAGAACGGAGTATGACGGCCGCCTTCATCTTTGGACAGAATGTACACTTCAGATTCGAACTTGGTGTGCGGCTTGATGGTGCCCGGCTTAGCCAGTACCTGACCACGTTCGATTTCTTCACGTTTGATACCACGCAGCAGAACACCTACGTTCTCACCAGCACGGCCTTCGTCCAGCAGTTTGCGGAACATTTCAACGCCAGTACAGGTAGACTTCTGAGTCT
>NZ_VCDZ01000023.1:0-22544 GCF_005845405.1 Escherichia sp. E4930
CTGTTCAGGCGAGGCAGATTGATAACGCTGACGCGCCGCCTCTCTTCGCTGCTGGTTGTGTGAGTTAGTCTGCATTTTCTCGCGGGCCGCCTGGCGCTGCTCAGGCGAGGCAGACTGATAACGCTGGCGAGCGGCGTCCTTTTGCTGCTGGGTCAGTGGTTGGTGGCGGCTGAATCCGCGGAAGTCGTCATAATTACCATAGTGTTCCGCTTCATTAAACCGCTGTGCCGCAGCCTGACGCTGGGTATCTCGCGTAGTGACTGGTGCTGCGTGTGTTCGTTGCTGAAACTGGCTTGCTGCCGCCTGGCGCTGGCTGTCGCGCGTTGGGGCCGGTAATTGTGTGGCACTCATGCCACCTTTAACATCGGTTTGGTGAAACCGTTTTGCCATATCCTGATCATGATAAGGCACACCATCGCGGTAATTCGGATTGTGCCGCCATGCCATATTCTTGTCAGTAAGATGCTCACCAGTAATGCGGTTGAAATTGTTGACGTCGATATTGATGTTGTCGCCGTTGTGTTGCCAGCCATTACCGTCACGATGACCGCCATCGTGGTGATTATAATCATCATCGTCATGATGATGATGGTCATGATCGTCGTCATCCCAGTCTATGCTGCTGAATAGTGCGTACGTGGTAGCAACGCCCATGCTATAGCCGAATCCACGCACAAAGCTGTCAACAAACGGTTCTCCGGCTGGTGGCGGCAGGTAAACCGGCGGGTAAGCGGTATTGGCCCAACTGCCGTAAACCACGGTTGGGTTGTAGTTGGGAATATAAACTACATCCGGATTGGCGGGCTCAATGGTTATTACGGTCGGCGCAGGTTCTGCGACGACGGGGCTGGACGTTGAAACGGTATTTGATTGTGTGACAGGGGCGCTGGCGGGCTGATTTGCCGGTACGACTTTTTTCGTTGTCGTGATGACCTTTTGTTCAGTTGATGACTTCAGTGACCCGGTTTGTTGCGCCAGTTGCCGCAAATGTTGTACCGAGTCCATCACATCCTGCGGCTGCGCCAGAAACGCGTCGCCAAGATTTTGTACCCATTGCGGGTTTTCCCCCATCAACGCCATCAATTGCGGAAACGCCACCAGCGATTTGACGCTGGCATCCCACGGCTGGTCGGATACTGCCTGAATAGCGGCATCACCTTGCTTGATCGGGTTGTCGTGCGACCACTGCACGGCTTGGGCGACATTTGCCGGATAGGTCGATGCCATCAGCACCTGCGAAAGCAGGGCGTCGGGATATAGCGCGACGGGCGCGACCCATTGATCGATTTGTGCAGTGCTGAATGTAGATTTGACGACGGCAGGCGTTACGGGGGGCGCGGAAACCGTTGCAGGAAGCGTAACTGCGGTGATGTCAGGCGCAGTCTGTTGTGTCGATTGCGCTTCCACAGGCGCTTCCACTGTGCGGCTTTTTATATATAGCCCGGCAGAGGCGGCACAAAGCCCGGCACTGCAAATTAGCGCCAGCACATGGGGTTTAAACGGCAAAGTCATTTTCATAATTCGGATCTCAAGGAAATCGCAATGGTCGGCGAACTGCCACCCGCAGGTGCTGTAAATCTGAGTATAAAGAGGCGGTAGTTTAAATTTTGACTAATCTTGGGATTCGTTGAGAAAGGTGATTATCACTATGCGAATTAACGAAGTTTTTACGGAGGGAAACAATCTCTAGACCATCCTTAACGATTCAGCCACTTTTTTATGTTGCTTTTTTGTAAACAGATTAACACATCGTCAAAATCCTGCTATTCTGCCCGTTGCGGTACTGGGCATTTACCCTACAAACTGCTGTCTCACAGGAGCGTGAAGAGAATCGCCTGCCGCACTATGACAATGAGAGCGAGGAGAACCGTCGTGCTAGAAGAATACCGTAAGCACGTAGCTGAGCGTGCCGCTGAGGGGATTGCGCCCAAACCCCTGGATGCAAACCAAATGGCCGCGCTTGTAGAGCTGCTGAAAAACCCGCCCGCGGGCGAAGAAGAATTCCTGTTAGATCTGTTAACCAACCGTGTTCCCCCTGGCGTCGATGAAGCCGCCTATGTCAAAGCAGGCTTCCTGGCTGCTGTCGCCAAAGGCGAAGCCAAATCCCCACTGCTGACTCCGGAAAAAGCCATCGAACTGCTGGGTACCATGCAGGGTGGTTACAACATTCATCCGCTGATCGATGCGCTGGACGATGCCAAACTGGCTCCGATCGCTGCCAAAGCACTGTCCCACACGCTGCTGATGTTCGATAACTTCTATGACGTAGAAGAGAAAGCCAAAGCAGGCAACGAATATGCGAAGCAGGTAATGCAGTCCTGGGCGGATGCCGAATGGTTCCTGAATCGTCCGGCGCTGGCTGAAAAACTGACCGTTACCGTCTTCAAAGTCACTGGCGAAACCAACACCGATGACCTTTCTCCGGCACCGGATGCGTGGTCACGCCCGGATATCCCATTGCACGCGCTGGCGATGCTGAAAAACGCCCGTGAAGGTATTGAGCCAGATCAGCCAGGCGTTGTTGGTCCGATCAAGCAAATCGAAGCTCTGCAACAGAAAGGTTTCCCGCTGGCGTACGTCGGTGACGTTGTGGGTACGGGTTCATCGCGTAAATCCGCCACCAACTCCGTTCTGTGGTTTATGGGCGATGATATTCCACATGTGCCGAACAAACGCGGCGGTGGTTTGTGCCTCGGCGGTAAAATTGCACCCATCTTCTTTAACACGATGGAAGACGCGGGTGCACTGCCAATCGAAGTCGACGTCTCTAACCTGAATATGGGCGATGTGATTGACGTTTACCCGTACAAAGGCGAAGTGCGTAACCACGAAACCAACGAGCTGCTGGCAACCTTCGAACTGAAAACCGACGTGCTGATTGATGAAGTGCGTGCCGGTGGGCGTATTCCGCTGATTATCGGGCGTGGCCTGACCACCAAAGCGCGTGAAGCACTTGGTCTGCCGCAGAGCGATGTGTTCCGTCAGGCGAAAGATGTGGCGGAAAGTGACCGTGGCTTCTCGCTGGCGCAGAAAATGGTAGGTCGTGCCTGTGGCGTGAAAGGCATTCGTCCGGGCGCGTACTGCGAACCGAAAATGACTTCTGTAGGTTCCCAGGACACCACTGGCCCAATGACCCGTGATGAACTGAAAGACCTGGCGTGCCTGGGCTTCTCGGCTGACCTGGTGATGCAGTCTTTCTGCCACACCGCTGCGTATCCGAAGCCAGTTGACGTGAACACGCACCACACGCTGCCGGACTTCATTATGAACCGTGGCGGTGTGTCGCTGCGTCCGGGGGACGGCGTAATCCACTCCTGGCTAAACCGTATGCTGCTGCCGGATACCGTGGGTACGGGTGGTGACTCCCATACCCGTTTCCCTATCGGTATCTCTTTCCCGGCGGGTTCTGGTCTGGTGGCGTTTGCTGCTGCCACTGGCGTAATGCCGCTGGATATGCCGGAATCCGTTCTGGTGCGCTTCAAAGGCAAGATGCAGCCGGGTATCACCCTGCGCGATCTGGTACACGCCATTCCGCTGTATGCAATCAAACAAGGTCTGCTGACCGTTGAGAAGAAAGGCAAGAAAAACATCTTCTCTGGTCGCATTCTGGAAATTGAAGGTCTGCCGGATCTGAAAGTTGAGCAGGCATTTGAGCTTACCGATGCGTCCGCCGAGCGTTCTGCCGCTGGTTGTACCATCAAGCTGAACAAAGAGCCGATCATCGAATACCTGAACTCCAACATCGTCCTGCTGAAGTGGATGATCGCGGAAGGTTATGGCGATCGTCGTACTCTCGAACGTCGTATTCAGGGCATGGAAAAATGGCTGGCGAATCCTGAGCTGCTGGAAGCCGATGCAGATGCGGAATACGCGGCAGTGATCGACATCGATCTGGCTGATATCAAAGAGCCAATCCTCTGTGCGCCGAACGATCCGGACGACGCGCGTCCGCTGTCTGCGGTACAGGGCGAGAAGATCGACGAAGTGTTTATCGGTTCTTGCATGACTAACATCGGTCACTTCCGTGCTGCGGGTAAACTGCTGGATGCGCACAAAGGCCAGTTGCCGACCCGCCTGTGGGTGGCACCGCCAACGCGTATGGACGCTGCGCAGTTGACCGAAGAAGGCTATTACAGCGTCTTCGGTAAGAGCGGTGCGCGTATCGAGATCCCGGGCTGTTCCCTGTGTATGGGTAACCAGGCGCGTGTGGCAGACGGTGCGACGGTGGTTTCCACCTCTACCCGTAACTTCCCGAACCGTCTGGGTACTGGTGCGAACGTCTTCCTGGCTTCTGCGGAACTGGCTGCTGTTGCGGCGCTGATTGGCAAACTGCCGACGCCGGAAGAGTACCAGACCTACGTGGCGCAGGTGGATAAAACTGCCGTTGATACTTACCGTTACCTGAACTTCAACCAGCTTTCTCAGTACACTGAAAAAGCCGATGGGGTGATTTTCCAGACTGCAGTTTAAAAAGTCAGCGCACGCGCTGCGCATAAACGACACAATGCCCGGTGAATGAGATTCCCGGGCATTTTTTATTTCTAAACCATCGCCGTTCCGCTGTTTTTCTCCGGTAAGGCTGCGATAATTACATCAATGGCGCAATGCGATTTCGGCGCATTGCCGGGAGCAGAGGAACACACTATGGATTACGAATTTCTGCGCGATATTACCGGAGTGGTAAAGGTGCGCATGTCCATGGGGCATGAAGTGGTCGGGCACTGGTTTAATGAAGAGGTGAAAGAAAACCTGGCCTTGCTTGATGAAGTGGAACAAGCAGCGCACGCACTGAAAGGTAGCGAACGGTCCTGGCAACGGGCAGGGCATGAATACACCCTGTGGATGGACGGTGAAGAGGTGATGGTTCGCGCCAATCAACTGGAATTCGCTGGCGATGAAATGGAAGAGGGGATGAACTACTACGACGAAGAAAGCCTGTCGCTATGCGGCGTTGAGGATTTTCTGCAGGTCGTGGCGGCTTACCGCAATTTCGTGCAGCAGAAGTAAATAAATCTGGCGGAGCCTGGGAGCTCCGCCAGAGCCGTTAAACGGCTGGCATATTGCGCCCGTAATAAATCTCGCGCATTTCTTTCCACAGCGCAGCGGTAATTTCCTGGCGCTCGCAGTCGGTTAAATCTTCCGGTTTGGTGTGGAACATGTAGTGCTTAAGGTCGAACTCTTTAAGCAACATCTTGGTATGGAAGATATTTTCCTGATAGACGTTCACATCCACCATGTCATACAGCGCCTTCATATCGTCAGACATAAAGTTCTGAATCGAATTAATCTCATGGTCGATAAAGTGCTTCATACCGTTAATGTCGCGGGTAAAACCGCGCACGCGATAATCAATGGTTACGATATCGGACTCAAGCTGGTGGATCAGGTAATTCAGCGCCTTCAGCGGAGAAATCACGCCGCAGGTAGAGACTTCAATATCGGCGCGGAAGGTACATAAACCGCCTTCAGGATGACTTTCCGGGTAGGTATGTACGCAAATATGACTTTTATCGAGATGGGCAACCACGGTTTCTGGCAGTGGGCCGGGGTGTTCTGTGTTGTCGATAAGTTTCGGGTCGACCGGTTCTTCACTCACCAGAATAGTGACGCTGGCACCCTGTGGTTCGTAATCCTGGCGGGCGATGTTAAGAATATTGGCCCCGATAATGGAACAGGTTTCTGACAGGATTTCGGTCAGACGGTTGGCATTATAGAGTTCATCGATATAAGCAATATAACCGTCGCGTTCTTCGGCAGTTTTGGCATAGCAGATATCGTAAATACAAAAACTCAGACTTTTGGTCAGATTATTAAAGCCATGCAGTTTCAGTTTTTTCAATTTCTTATCTTCTCCTTAGAGCGCCTGTGAAGCCAGTGCGTCTTGCAGATACTGAGGTAAGGCAAAAGCTGCCGAATGGACTGCCGGATTGTAATAACGGCATTTCAGGCCAGAGGCGAGAAAACGCGCCTGAATAATTTCGGTTGAGAGATGGCGTAAGGCGTCGTTATCTGTCGCCCATGCAAAGGTCATGATACCGCCGTAATAGGTCGGGATCGCCGCCTGATAAAAGCCAACGTCGCTGAAGTAATGGCTGAGTTTGCGATGACTGTCGATAGCCTCTTCCTGCTGTAAAAAGCAGACGCCGTTTTGTGCGACGAAGATACCGCCAGGATTCAGGCAGCGTTTACAACCTTCATAAAATGCTGAGGTGAACAGGCTTTCGCCGGGACCGATAGGCTCGGTGCAGTCGGAGATAATAACATCAAAGGTCTGACTGGTTTGATTCACGAAATTGACGCCATCGTCGATCACCAGCTTAAAGCGCGGATCGTCGTAGCTACCGGCGTTATGGTTGGGGAGATACTGACGGCAGAACGACACGACACCCGCGTCGATTTCCACCATCGTGATTGACTCAACGTTTTTGTGCCGGGTCACTTCACGCAGCATGGCACCGTCGCCGCCGCCGATAATCAGCACATGTTTCGCGTGACCGTGGGCCAGTAGTGGAACGTGGGTCATCATCTCATGATAGATAAACTCGTCGCGCTCGGTGGTTTGTACTACGCCATCCAGCGCCATCACGCGACCAAATGCGGCGTTCTCAAAAATGATCAGATCCTGGTGATCGGTCTTTTCATGATACAGAACGTTATCTACAGCAAAGTACTGCCCAAACTGGTCGTGAAGCGTTTCATGCCACAGTTTATTTTCGGCCATGGGTTGATACCTCATTTGTTAACACTCGTAAAAAAAGAGCGCAACATAATAGCTAACATTGACCGTGGTTGCACGGTCAATATTTCTACAAAAAGGAGCTGTGATTATTTAACGTAGGCAAGCAGGCTTAAGGAATCGCGGGCCAGGGCTTTGCACTTTTTCGCGACGGGAATGCCGATACCGCTGAGATCGCGGTAGCTGTCTTCACCGAGGGATTTCATGTCGAAGGTGTCGTAGTTGCTGAGATCCCACTGGTTTTGCTGGGCGAAAAAGACCAGTGCGCGACGAATTTGTCCGTTAGGTAAGTTCTGGTAACCACAATCGTTCTTCAGAAAAACAAAAACTGCCGTTAAATCGGCCATATCTTCGGCTTCAGACTCGCTGAGCGCGTAACTGTTTGCGCAAACGGCCATCAGGCTGCCGAATAACACTGTTCTGAAAAACGTCTTCATTGCTTCTACCAGGACTTAAAGAAGATAAACGTTAGCACACTGCGAGCGAGGCGACGACCATTATTGTTGATTAAATTGTGTCTGCGGCTTGACCTTCCCGTAAGGGGAAGGACTATGCTCAACGTTTGATTTTGTTTCGCCTGCTTGAGAATAAGGAAATAACTATGCAACGCCGTGATTTCTTAAAATATTCCGTCGCGCTGGGCGTGGCTTCGGCTTTGCCGCTGTGGAGTCGAACAGTTTTTGCCGCCGAACGTCCAACACTGCCGATCCCCGAACTCCTCACTTCTGATGTTCGTGGCCGCATAAAATTATCGATAATGCCAGGTCAGTCCACCTTTGCCGGGAAAACGGCGACCACCTGGGGCTATAACGGTAATCTGTTAGGGCCTGCGGTGAAGTTACAGCGTGGCAAAGCGGTAACGGTTGATATCTATAACCAACTGACGGAAGAGACGACGTTGCACTGGCACGGGCTGGAAGTACCGGGTGAAGTGGACGGCGGCCCGCAGGGGATTATTCCGCCTGGCGGTCAACGCACGGTGACGCTGAACGTCGATCAACCTGCCGCTACCTGCTGGTTCCATCCGCATCAGCACGGCAAAACTGGGCGTCAGGTGGCGATGGGGCTGGCTGGTCTGGTGGTGATTGAAGATGACGAGATCCTGAAATTAATGCTGCCAAAACAGTGGGGTATCGATGATGTTCCGGTGATCGTTCAGGATAAGAAATTTAGCGCCGATGGGCAGATTGATTATCAACTGGATGTGATGACCGCCGCCGTGGGCTGGTTTGGTGATACGTTGCTGACCAACGGTGCAATCTACCCGCAACACGCCGCACCGCGCGGCTGGCTGCGCCTGCGTTTACTCAATGGCTGTAACGCCCGCTCGCTCAATTTCGCTACCAGCGACAATCGCCCGCTTTATGTGATTGCCAGCGACGGCGGTCTGCTGCCTGAACCGGTGAAGGTGAACGAGCTTCCCGTGCTGATGGGCGAGCGTTTTGAAGTGCTGGTGGAGGTTAACGACAACAAACCATTTGACCTGGTGACGCTGCCGGTCAGCCAGATGGGGATGGCGATCGCGCCGTTTGATAAGCCGCATCCGGTAATGCGGATTCAGCCGATTGCTATTAGTGCTTCCGGTGCTTTGCCAGATACGTTAAGTAGCCTGCCTGCGTTACCTTCGCTGGAAGGGCTGACGGTACGCAAGCTGCAACTTTCCATGGACCCGATGCTCGATATGATGGGGATGCAGATGCTGATGGAGAAATATGGCGATCAGGCGATGGCCGGGATGGATCATAGCCAGATGATGGGCCATATGGGGCATGGCAATATGAATCATATGAACCACGGCGGGAAGTTCGATTTCCACCATGCCAATAAAATCAACGGTCAGGCGTTTGATATGAACAAGCCGATGTTTGCGGCGGCGAAAGGGCAGTACGAACGTTGGGTTATCTCTGGCGTGGGCGACATGATGCTGCATCCGTTCCATATTCACGGCACGCAGTTCCGTATCTTGTCAGAAAATGGCAAACCGCCAGCGACGCATCGCGCGGGCTGGAAAGATACCGTTAAGGTAGAAGGTAATATCAGTGAAGTGCTGGTGAAGTTTAATCACGACGCACCGAAAGAACATGCTTATATGGCGCACTGCCATCTGCTGGAGCATGAAGATACGGGGATGATGTTAGGGTTTACGGTATAAAAAGACCGTATTCGGAAATATGCCCGGATCTCTCCGGGCATTAAACTGATGACAAACGCAAATCTGCCTGATGCGCTACGCTTATCGGGTCTACGTGAACTCCGCAATCTACTGAATTTGCAGGGTTTTGTAGGCAGGATAAGGCGTTCACGCCGCATCCGGCATGAACAACGCGCACGCAATCTGAGCGAATCTTACTTCATATCATCCGGCAACGCATAAGCCACAATATAGTCGCCCATCTTCGTACCAAATGAACCGTGACCGCCTGCGGAGATCACCACATACTGCTTGCCATTCACTTCATAGGTCATTGGTGTAGCCTGACCACCCGCCGGTAAACGGCCCTGCCACAGTTTTTCACCGTTGCTCATGTTGTAAGCGCGCAGGTAGTTATCTGCCGTAGCGGCGATAAACAGCACGTTACCCGCTGTGGAGATTGGCCCGCCCAGCATCGGCATACCCATATTGAACGGCACCGGAACGGGCATCGGGAACGGCATACTGTCCTGCGGCGTACCAATACGTTTCTTCCACACCACTTCGTTGGTTTTCAGATCCAGCGCCGAGATATAGCCCCATGCTGGCTGTTTACACGGCAGACCAAACGGTGAGAGGAACGGGTTGAGCGTGACGCCATACGGTACACCGTACTGCGGCTGAATGCCGGATTCCGTACCCGTGCCTTTGGCATCTTTCGGCTGCTCCATCGGGTTGCCAGGACCGCGCGGGATCAGTTTCGAAACAAACGGCAGTGCCATTGGGTTGGCAATCGCCACTTCACGATTCGGATCAACGGAAATCCCGCCCCATTCGAACATCCCCAGGTTACCCGGGAAGACCAGCGTACCCTGTTCAGATGGCGGGGTGAAAATGCCTTCATAGCGCATCTGGTGGAACATCACGCGGCACACCAGCTGGTCAAACATGGTGGCGCCCCACATATCCGCACCGCTCAAATCTTTCGTCGGACGGAAGCTCAGTTCAGAGAACGGTTGAGTAGGGGTAACGTAATCGCCTTTCGCTGCACCTTGGGGAACCGGTTTTTCCGGGGCCGGAACCACCAGTTCACCATTACGACGATCGAGCACAAAAATGTTGCCGGTTTTCGCCGGAGCGTAAATAACCGGCACTTTCTGACCATTAACGGTGATATCCGCCAGCGTCGGCTGTGCCGGAAGATCCATATCCCACAGGTCGTGGTGAACGGTCTGGTAGCTCCACGCCAGTTTCCCGGTAGTGGCATTCAGCGCCAGAATCGAGCTGGCATAACGTTCCTGTTCCGGTGTGCGGTTACCACCCCAGATATCCGGCGTGGTCACGCCCATCGGCAGATAGACCAGATCCAGCTTCGTGTCATAGGCCGCAGGTGCCCACGAGTTTGGCGAGTTAAAGGTAAAGGTGTGTTCGTCAGACGGGATCGCGTTCGGATCTTTTGCGCCCGGATCAAAAGCCCACAGCAGCTCACCCGTGTTGACATCAAAACCACGGATCACGCCAGACGTTTCGCGGGTTGAGAAGTTGTCGGTAACTGAACCGGCCATCACGATGGTTTTATCGGTGATAATCGGCGGAGAAGTCGGCTCATACAGACCCGGTTTGGTGTCCGGCATATTGCTTTGCAGATTGAGCACGCCTTTATTGGCGAAGGTTTCGCACAGTTTGCCGTTTTCAGCGTTAATCGCAATCAGGCGACCATCATTCACCGGAAGAATGATACGACGCGGGCAATCCGCCATCACTTCCGGCGAAGCAGTTTCAGCTTTGGCTTCATGATAAGAGACGCCACGGCAGGTTACGTGCTGGAAAGACTCGTTGGTTTTAAGCTCAGGATCGTAATGCCATTTCTCTTTGCCGCTGGCGGCATCGAGCGCAAACAGACGCTGGTGAGCGGTACACAGGTAAAGGGTGTCGCCCACTTTAATTGGCGTCACTTCATTGGTGATTTCGCCCGGATCGTTCGGCTGTTTCACATCGCCTGTACGGAACACCCAGGCTTCTTTCAGGTTGTGGACGTTATCGGCGTTAATTTGTTTCAGTGGTGAAAAGCGTTGACCTTCCTGATTGCGGCCATAGGCAGGCCAGTCCTGATCGGCAACGGGTGAGATAGCTTCGGCAGGTGTGGCATCGGCGCTTAAAGTGCCATTGATTTCCTGCGGATCGTGAAATCCGGCCCAGGTCAGGATACCGCCACTAATCAGCAGTGCCACCACCAGTGCGGCAACTGCGCCGCCGGAAGGAATGACCAGGCGACGCCAGACAAACGGCAGGATCAGCCAGATGCCGAAGAAGACCAGAATGTCGCTGCGCGGAGTCAGCGCCCAGAAGTCGAAACCAACTTCCCAGACGCCCCAAATCATGGTGCCGAGCAGCAGGGCTGCGTACAGCCAAAGCGCGGCGCGTTTACTGCGCCACAGCATCCAGGCGACGCCGAGCATCACAAGGCCAGCGATAGGGTAATACCAGGAGCCGCCAATCGCGACCAGCCAGCCTCCGCCAATAAGTAGATACAGCCCGCAAAGTGCTGCAAATAGGGCTGTTAGCGTGACGAGTAATCGTCGCGAGCCTGTATTGTTAATTGCCATAAAGAGATACCATTTCAATTCATTAATATTTTAGTAGCAATTAATTATAGGTTTTAACATGTGTGATCGTCATCACAATTTGAGCTTTATTAACAGATTCCGCGAATGAATAGTTTTACTGGTATACTGCATGTCTTGCGCTTTGTTGCGGTGCTGAATCCCGCCCGTGCGAAGTGATTTGTTTTTAAATCATATGGTTAGAGATATGAAACATACTGTAGAAGTAATGATCCCCGAAGCGGAGATTAAAGCGCGTATCGCCGAACTGGGTCGTCAGATTACTGAGCGTTACAAAGACAGCGGCAGCGATATGGTGCTGGTAGGTCTGCTGCGTGGCTCATTTATGTTTATGGCGGACCTGTGCCGTGAAGTCCAGGTATCTCATGAAGTCGACTTTATGACCGCCTCCAGCTACGGTAGCGGCATGTCCACCACCCGTGATGTGAAAATCCTCAAAGATCTGGATGAAGATATCCGTGGCAAGGACGTGCTGATTGTTGAAGATATCATCGACTCGGGGAATACACTGTCGAAAGTGCGTGAGATCTTAAGCCTGCGTGAACCGAAGTCGTTGGCGATTTGTACGCTGCTGGATAAACCGTCCCGTCGTGAAGTGAACGTCCCGGTAGAATTTATCGGTTTCTCGATCCCGGATGAGTTTGTGGTGGGTTACGGCATTGATTACGCACAGCGTTACCGTCATCTGCCCTATATCGGCAAAGTGATTCTGCTGGACGAGTAAGTGTAAAGTTGCCGGATGTGTTGCATCCGGCATGGCATATTTATTTGTGGTTGGCGTGTTTCAGCTTGAGGTTGGAAATCCCGTGACGGTAACGTTGCTCAAGGGTTTCGCGGTTGGTGGCGGTAACATCCAGATCACGCAGCAAGCCGTCGTGAATGCCGTAGGCCCAGCCGTGAATGGTAACTTTCTGCCCGCGTTTCCACGCTGATTGCATAATGGTGGAGTGGCCCAGGTTATACACCTGTTCCATGACGTTCAGTTCACACAAGGTATCCAGACGGCGCTCTTGCGGCATTTCGCCGAGCAATGAGCTATGTTTGAACCAGATATCGCGGATATGCAGCAGCCAGTTGTTGATAAGCCCCAGTTCCGGGTTTTCAACGGCGGCTTGTACGCCGCCGCAACCGTAGTGGCCACAGATAATAATGTGTTCAACTTCGAGTACATCCACTGCATACTGAACCACGGAAAGGCAGTTCAGGTCAGTGTGAATGACCAGGTTAGCAACATTACGGTGAACAAAGAGTTCGCCTGGCTCAAGACCGGTTAAACGTTCTGCAGGAACGCGACTGTCGGAACATCCAATCCATAGAAAGCGCGGTTTTTGCGCTTGTGCCAGTTTCTCAAAAAACCCGGGATCCTCTTCCACCAGCATTTTTGACCATAGTGCATTATTGCTGATGAGTGTATCTATGTCTTTCATGGAGGTTAACGACCTGTAACCAAATAATTACGTTTGGCTAATATAGGGCAACTCCGGGACGATTTAAACCACAGATAAAGTGTAAGAACGTAAGGTAAGTAAAAATTTATGACCATTGCACTGGAACTTCAACAGCTTAAAAAAACCTATCCAGGCGGCGTTCAGGCGCTTCGTGGAATAGATTTGCAAGTCGAAGCGGGTGATTTTTATGCGCTTCTCGGACCGAACGGGGCCGGAAAATCAACCACTATCGGTATTATCAGCTCTCTGGTAAATAAAACCTCCGGGCGGGTCAGCGTATTTGGTTACGATCTTGAGAAAGATGTCGTTAACGCTAAACGTCAGTTGGGACTGGTGCCGCAGGAATTTAACTTCAACCCGTTTGAAACCGTGCAGCAAATTGTGGTGAATCAGGCGGGGTACTACGGTGTAGAGCGCAAAGAAGCGTACATCCGCAGCGAAAAGTATCTTAAGCAACTCGATTTGTGGGGAAAGCGCAACGAACGTGCGCGCATGTTATCGGGCGGGATGAAACGTCGTTTAATGATCGCCCGTGCGTTAATGCATGAACCTAAACTGCTGATTCTGGACGAGCCAACGGCAGGCGTGGATATCGAGCTTCGCCGCTCAATGTGGGGCTTTTTGAAGGATTTAAACGACAAAGGCACCACCATTATTCTTACCACGCATTACCTGGAAGAAGCAGAAATGCTGTGCCGCAATATCGGCATTATTCAACACGGTGAGCTGGTGGAAAATACCTCGATGAAGGCACTGCTGGCGAAGCTGAAATCAGAAACCTTTATTCTCGATCTCGCACCGAAAAGCCCGTTACCGAAGCTCGATGGCTATCAGTATCGACTGGTGGATACCGCCACGCTGGAAGTTGAAGTGCTGCGTGAGCAGGGGATCAACAGCGTATTCACGCAGTTAAGTGAGCAGGGCATTCAGGTACTAAGTATGCGTAACAAAGCTAACCGTCTGGAAGAGTTGTTTGTTTCACTGGTTAATGAAAAACAAGGAGATCGCGCATGATGCATCTTTACTGGGTGGCGTTAAAAAGCATCTGGGCGAAAGAGATCCATCGCTTTATGCGTATCTGGATACAGACGCTGGTGCCACCGGTCATCACCATGACCCTTTACTTTATCATCTTCGGTAACCTGATTGGTTCGCGTATTGGTGATATGCATGGCTTCAGCTATATGCAGTTCATTGTTCCGGGGCTGATCATGATGTCGGTGATCACCAATGCCTACGCCAACGTCGCTTCATCATTTTTTGGCGCCAAGTTCCAGCGTAATATTGAAGAACTGCTGGTCGCTCCGGTTCCGACTCACGTCATTATTGCCGGATATGTCGGCGGTGGCGTAGCGCGCGGACTGCTTGTTGGTATGCTGGTGACAGCAATTTCGCTGTTCTTTGTACCGTTTCAGGTGCATTCGTGGGTATTTGTCGCTTTAACGCTGGTGCTCACGGCGGTGTTGTTCTCTCTTGCCGGATTGCTTAATGGTGTGTTTGCCAAAACGTTTGATGACATCAGCCTGGTGCCAACCTTTGTGTTAACGCCACTCACCTATTTGGGCGGGGTGTTTTACTCACTGACCTTGCTGCCACCGTTCTGGCAGGGGCTGTCGCATCTCAACCCAATCGTTTATATGATCAGTGGATTCCGCTACGGCTTCCTCGGCATTAATGATGTGCCGCTGGTTACTACTTTTGGTGTGCTGGTTATTTTTATTATTGCGTTTTATCTGATCTGCTGGTCGCTGATCCAGCGCGGACGCGGTCTGCGCAGCTAAGGCTATTTCCTCTCCTCTGGATTCGGGGGAGAGGAGTTTTGACGACTATCACCCTTTATCAACAATGGTCAGGGTAGACTGATTTTCAGCTAAGGAGGAAGGTGATGTTAGGTTGGGTAATTACCTGTCACGACGACCGGGCGCAAGAGATGTTGGATGCGCTGGAAAAAAAACATGGCGCACTTATCCAGTGCCGGGCGGTGAATTTCTGGCGCGGATTAAGTTCCAATATGCTCAGCCGCATGATGTGCGATGCTCTGCATGAAACAGATTCTGGCGATGGGGTTATCTTTTTAACCGATATTGCAGGTGCTGCGCCTTATCGTGTTGCATCGTTATTAAGCCACAAACATTCCCGTTGCGAAGTGATTTCGGGTGTCACGTTACCGTTAATTGAGCAGATGATGGCCTACCGCGAAACGTTATCCAGCGCGGAGTTTCGCGAGCGAATTGTCGAACTGGGTGGGCCTGAAGTCAGTAGTCTCTGGCACCAACAACAAAAAAATCCCCCCTTTGTCCTCAAGCATAATTGGTTCGAGTATTAAATCGCATTCCGATTTTGCTACACTAACGGCGCTGTTTCTCGCCTGGTAGTTTTCTCATGATTAAAAAGATTATTTTTTTACTGCTGCTGGTTTCATTTGGTGTCGGCGCAGCGCTTCCCGCGCGTTATATGCAAACCACTCAGGATGCAGCTATCTGGGGAAAAATTGGCGACAAAACGGTAACCGTCGGCAACATTCGCGCCGGGCAGATTATTTCGGTCATCCCAACCGCTGCCGATTATTATGAATTCAATTTTGGTTTTGCTACGGGGTATATTGATAAAGGGCATCTGGAACCTGTACAAGGGCGGCAAAAAGTTGAAGATGGTCTGGGGGATCTGAATAAGCCACTGAGTAACCAAAATCTTATTACATGGAAAGATACTCCGATATACAACGCGCCTGATGCGGGTAGTGCGCCATTTGGCGTGCTGGCCGATAATTTACGTTATCCCATTATTAATAAATTAAAAGATCGCCTGAATCAAACCTGGTATCAAATTCGTATCGGCGAACGACTGGCCTATATCAGTGCACTGGATGCGCAGCAGGATAACGGTATTCCTGTGTTGACCTACCATCATATTTTACGCGATGAAGAGAACACCCGTTTTCGTCATACGTCGACCACGACGTCGGTGCGAGCTTTCAATAACCAGATGACCTGGTTACGCGATCGTGGATATACCACGTTAACCTTGTATCAACTGGAAGGGTATCTGCGTAATTCGATGAATCTTCCGGCTCGCGCGGTGGTGCTGACATTTGATGATGGCTTGAAATCAGTGAGTCGCTATGCATATCCCATTCTGAAACAATACGGTATGAAGGCGACGGCGTTTATTATTACCTCTCGCATCAAACGTCATCCACAGAAATGGAATCCGCAGTCATTACAGTTTATGAGTGTTTCTGAACTGCTTGATGTCAGCGATGTTTTTGATTTCCAGTCACATACTCATTTTTTGCATAGGGTAGATGGATATCGCCGACCCATATTACTCAGCCGCAGTGAGCATAATATTCTGTTTGATTTCGAACGCTCTCGTCGGGCGCTAAACCAATTTAATCCTCGAGTCTTGTATCTTTCGTATCCATTTGGTGGATTTAATGACAAAGCGGTAAAGGCGGCAAATGATGCCGGATTTCATCTGGCGGTGACGACCATGAAAGGTAAAGTAAAACCGGGGGATAATCCGTATTTATTAAAGCGGCTGTATATTTTAAGAACAGATTCGCTGGAGACGATGTCGCGGCTGGTGAGTAACCAGCCGCAGGGGTGATTATCAGGCAACCTGTACCGGAATCGCTTTCGCGGTACGTTTCATTTCATTGTCGCCTTCAAAGTAGGCAACGTTGGGGCGCCAGGTACGGGCTTCTGCATCTGGCATAGTGACGAAGCTGGCGATGATGACAATATCGCCGACGCTGGCACAGTGGGCCGCCGCACCGTTGACAGAAATGATTCTCGAACCGCGTTCTGCCGCGATGGCATAGGTGGAGAAACGCTTGCCGTTGGTAACATTCCAGATATCAATGGCTTCGTTTTCGAGAATACCGGCTGCGTCAAGAAAATCCTGGTCAATGGCGCAAGAACCTTCATAGTGCAGGTCCGCATGAGTCACTTTCACGCGGTGGAGTTTGCCCTGCAGCATCGTGCGAATCATAACTTCTACCTTTCTACCCTGTCGTTAACGAAGCAGGCGGTGCCTGCTTTGAGGAAATTCTCACGCAGTATTGCCCGATTTTTGATAAGTGTCTACTGATCTGATGGCATTTGCACCAGCAGTTTGCGTACCGCGCCGAAGCTTGCCATGTAACGCCTGTAACCAATTGAAATTTCTCTGAACGCTGCTCGGTAAACAACAAAGAGGTGGCTGACGACGGCACGCCTTGACTGGATACTGCCTTCACACAGGGCCACACGGAAGGCAGGGAAGATGGACGCACCGAGTACCACACCGCATGACGCGGTATTTAAACAATTTTTAATGCATGCGGAGACGGCTCGCGACTTCCTGGATATCCATTTGCCAGTGGAATTACGCGAACGGTGTGACCTCAACACGCTTCATTTAGAGTCGGGGAGTTTCATTGAAGAGAGCCTGAAAGGGCACAGCACTGACGTGCTCTATTCCGTACAGATGCAGGGTAGTACGGGTTATCTGCATGTTGTGATTGAACACCAAAGCAAGCCGGATAAGAAAATGGCCTTTCGCATGATGCGTTATTCTATTGCTGCCATGCACCGGCATCTGGAGGCGGATCACGATAAGCTGCCGCTGGTGGTGCCGATTCTGTTTTATCAGGGCGAGGCCACACCTTATCCGCTCTCAATGTGCTGGTTTGATATGTTTTACTCGCCGGAGCTGGCGCGACGCGTCTATAACAGTCCATTCCCGCTGGTGGACATCACCATTACGCCGGATGACGAAATCATGCAACATCGGCGGATTGCGATTCTCGAACTGCTGCAAAAACATATTCGCCAACGCGACTTAATGTTATTGCTGGAGCAACTGGTCACGCTGATTGACGAAGGGTACACTAGCGGAAGTCAGTTAGTTGCCATGCAAAACTATATGCTGCAACGCGGTCATACTGAACAAGCGGATTTGTTTTACGGTGTGTTGAGAGACAGGGAAACAGGAGGGGAGTCTATGATGACGCTGGCGCAGTGGTTTGAAGAGAGGGGAAGACAGGAGGAAAGGCAGGAATTCGCCCTGCGTCTTCTGAATAAAGGAATGTCTCGAGAAGACGTTGCAGAGATGGCAAATTTACCCCTTGCCGAGATTGATAAGCTGATTAATTAAGTTGTCTGTATTATCAGTTATAGCCAGATAATTGTTATTGTTAACTGACCAGATAATTAAGAGAACCTATGGACATAAAGACACGGAGAGAAACCAGGCAGACGCTGGCACAGTGGTTTGAAGAGAAGGGGATTGAGAAGGGAAGACAGGAAGTAAGTCAGGAATGCGCCCAACGTCTTCTGAGGAAAGGAATACTTCGTGAGGATGTTGCAGAGGTGACAGCTTTATCTCTTGCAGAGCTTGATAAGCTAATTAACTCTAACTAAGTTGCCTGCGATATGAATAATCGCATACAAATATCGTGGCAATGAATAACTGGCGCCATCAGCCGTAGCGCCAGTTAAGTATTACGCCAGCTCGACGATTTTGTTGTCGATCAGGCGAGCATCGCCAAGCCAGGCGGCTACCAGAATCACGGCCCGTTTGCTGTTTTCAGAGACTTCCAGCAGCGTGTCGGCATCGCGAATCTGAATATCATCGGCGCGGAAGCCTTTTTCATTCAGTTCTTGCCCTGCAATGGCAATAATCTCATCGAGATCCCGCTCTCCAGCCTGCAATTTGTCGGCAATCGAACTTAAAACCTTGTACAGACCGGGCGCAATTTTGCGTTGTTCCGCCGTCAGATAACCGTTACGGGAACTCAGCGCCAGACCGTCTTTCGCGCGCATAATCGGTACGCCGACAATCTCAATATCGAAGCCCATATCAGCAACCATTTTGCGGATCAGCGCCAGTTGCTGAAAATCTTTTTCACCGAAGCAGGCGATGTCCGGCTGGACCAGGTTGAACAGCTTGCTGACAATAGTCGAAACGCCGCGAAAATGTCCCGGACGGCTGGCACCTTCCAGCATGGTCGAAAGGCCAGGAACATCAACATAGGTGTGGGTTTCGGTACCGTTCGGGTAGATCTCTTTTACCGAGGGCGCGAAAACTAAATCCACTTTACGTTTGTTTAGCTTTTCGCAGTCCTCTTGCAAGGTCCGTGGATAACGAGCCAGATCTTCCGGGCGGTCGAACTGCATCGGGTTAACGAAAATACTGACGACGACCACATCGGCGCGGGCTTTGGCTTCGTCGACCAGCTTCATATGGCCATCGTGCAGGTTACCCATGGTTGGCACCAGCGCCACGCGCTTACCTTCCATACGCAGGCGGCGAATTTGCTGACGCAGCAGCGGCAGGGTTTCGATAATTAACACAACGTGACTCCTTAATGGAAACTGTGTTCTTCGCCCGGATAAACGCCGGACTCCACTTCAGCCATATACTGCCGTACAGCCGCGCGGATGTCGCCCGTTTCGGCGAGGAAATTTTTAGCGAATTTAGGAATGTGACCACCAGTAATACCAAAGGCGTCGTGCATCACCAGGATCTGCCCATCGGTGACGTTACCCGCACCAATACCGATAACCGGGATCGCCAGCGCTTCGGTAATGCGTTTTGCCAGCTCAACCGGCACGCATTCCAGCACCAGCAATTGTGCACCAGCGGCTTCTAAGGCTAATGCATCGCTGAGCAGTCGATCGCCCGCTTCATCGCCGCGCCCCTGAACTTTGTAGCCACCGAAAATATTCACTGACTGTGGGGTTAAACCTAAGTGACCACATACAGGAACCGCGCGCTCAGTAAGCATTTGTACCGTTTCAACCAGCCACTCACCGCCTTCAATTTTGACCATATTGGCACCGGCACGCATAACCGTTGCGGCGTTTTCAAAGGCTTGTTCCGGTGTGGCATACGCCATAAACGGCAGGTCAGCCAACAGCAGGCAGTTTGGCGCACCGCGACGTACCGCAGCGGTGTGGTAGGCGATATCAGCAACGGTAACTGGCAGGGTGGAGTCATGGCCCTGAACCGTCATGCCCAGTGAGTCGCCTACCAGCATGACGTTAAGCCCTTCATCAGCAAACAGTTTCGCGAAGCTGTAGTCGTAAGCGGTGATAGTCGCAAAACGTTTTTTTTCCTGTTTGCACTTCTGCAATGAAGCAATGGTGGTTGGTTTCATAACGTATCCTGATGGCTAAAGTTAGATCAATTCGCATTCTAGCAGTCGATATCAGGCGGGCAATGGTTTTTAGTGTTATGAAAATATTCGCACCAGAGCAGAGGTCTGGTGCGAATTGAGTGGGAAACTGCTTAATTATTCATAGTAAAAAGAGAATGTTGCATTGCCGCTAAAACTTCCGGGGGTGACAGGGCTTCCCGAACCGTCAAGCACCAGTTGCGCAGTGAAGGGGAAGTACAGAAGGTCATTTTTCCAGTTTTCGTAGGTAAATTCAGATCCATTGCTGCCATCAGCTTTTAACTGTTCTTTATTAGTATCGGTATCTGAAAAGACCTTTACAGCAACGCCGCTTGCAGAGCCACTTGATTTCCCCACCAGTGTTGCATCGGATGCTGGATTTTTAGCATTTAGTTTTACAGTGATTTTACTGGCAGCACATTGGTCCCCGCGTATACGGAAAGGTACTTTCCCCGTAACGCCGCTGGTAATTGCAGAAACAGGTGTGTCCCCCAAACTGACCGTGCTTCCACGAACACTGTTCTCTGAGACTAGAGCAACGGTGTTGCATGTTGGTTGTTCAACGGTGAAAGTTAACGTACTATCAGTAACTATAAAGTGCTTCCAGGCTTGAGTCTCAATACCTATATACCATGCGGCAATCTCGCCAGGTATCAAATGTCCATTGGTAATACCTTGCGTGGGTTTAAAGTCAGGAGTGATAAAAAGTCGGAATCTCAACTCCCAGTTATTATCAGTATCCTCCCAGTCGTAATCATCCAGTACCATATTATCACTACCACTCGGCAGTAACTTTAAATCAATATTTCCTGGACAACCTATACATAATAATTCTACAGTGTAGACAACGCCAGGAACAGTAGTCTTTAATAAAGTAGCTCCGGTATTTGTTTTGTAGCCTGATATCATGTCAGGTTCCGCTAAATTCATAAAGTGTACAGATGCATTTCCATAAGGAATGGGTTTACATCCGATACCTCGCCCATTAGGAATAATAGGCACGTCCGAACCAGGGTCAATAGTTTGTTCCGTCACTGAATCCACCAAACGAGTTTGAATAGGTGTTTCGGTGGCAACAGTTGGTACGTTATAATTACCTTTTTCCTCTGATTCCAGATAACACTCCTGATAAGAGTTAGCAAAAACAGTACAAGTGGTTGCAATAAGTAAAATTATCACGCTACATATTTTTAATAATAATCTGGAGACTTTCCTTTGCATAATAATCCTTATTATTCGTAATAAACGTTAACGACGACCTGACTTCTTACCAGTCCTGCAGCTGGCATGAGAGTATTATCAATGCGCTGCATTCGGGAATAGAATGTCCAGGTTGAGGGAATCACTTGTGTTGACGGAATTGAATAAATGGCTTTTGATTTTCCGTCCGTACCCCGAACGTTAAATGTCGGTTTATTAGGTTGTGCTGAAAAAATAACAACACCGACATTTTTTGCCCCGGTAGACTGTGACTCATATTCGTTGCTAAAAACCTGATTGTTTACCGGCGCAAAAGCACCTACCTGTGGTTGAAAATCTAACTTAATTTGCGACTGTGTGGTTTGCAGATTATCACAGGAAACTACCTTAACGGTGAAGGTCTTACCACCGGCATAGTCAGTTTCTGGTGTCACATTGTCGGAAAAATAATCCAGCGTTACGGTACCGAGATCGACAACATTATTATCAAGTGCCACCTGACAGGTGCTGGATACAATTTGTGCGGTGAGATCGATATCCTGATCCGCATTGCAAAAAGGGGCACAGAGGGCTGTTGTCAGCCCTAAATAAAGTGCGAAATTATTATGCCGAAAAAGCATATATAATGTCCTTATCTATTATTACTGATAAGTAATCGTAAACGTTGCCGGGGAATAAAAATCCCCAGGACTGACGGTTGAGGCCTGTCCGTTGTTAGCAACAACCATCCGCGCACTCAAAGGATAATCGTAAGGGGTGTTCACCGTAGCTGTATCTAGTGGTGCAGTGAGAGTATTTGTTGTCGAACAATTAAATTGTGTACTCCCATTTTTGTCTGGAGTGTCGGTTGTCCATACTTCAACTGCGGCATTTGTTGCTGGGTTATTACTTGATTTGTTCGCAAATGCAGTACCTGCACAGCCTGCTATCCTGGGGCTTAATTTCACTTTTGCACTTTTATCCGGAATACCTGCGCAACCGCTAAAGCGAATCTTAAATTTCTTTATTTTGCTTTTAGCAACAAGTTCAGATATATAGACATCGCCAAATGCAACGGTTGTGCTCTGTTTATTATTATCATCAAGTAGTGTGGTGGTACAGGTACCCATTGTGATTTCACTATTTACTGTCAGGGTTGCTGATCGTGCCAGCCTGAGCGACATTAACAAAAATAACGCCACTAGCGATAACAGTACCAATCATTGTAGCTATATTTTTTATTTTCATGGTTGCGGTTCCTGTT
>NZ_VCDZ01000024.1:0-42136 GCF_005845405.1 Escherichia sp. E4930
TGATTGCCGGATGCGGCGTAAACGCCTTATCCGGCCTACATTCGGCAACAGTTGTAGGCCTGATAAGACGCGACAGCGGCGCATCAGGCATTGATTGCCGGATGCGGCGTAAACGCCTTATCCGGCCTACATCTGGCAACGGCTGTAGGCCTGATAAGACGCGACAGCGGCGCATCAGGCATTGATTGCCGGATGCGGTGCAAGCACCTTATCCGGCCTACATTCGGCAAGGGTTACTCGAGCGTTAACCTTCTCCCATAAGGGAGCGGGAATTAAAACAATCCCTACATTACCTCTGGAGAATCTGTGATGAATGGTACGATTTATCAGCGGATAGAAGACAATGCGCATTTCAGGGAGTTAGTCGAAAAACGGCAACGGTTTGCCACCATCCTGTCGATTATTATGCTGGCAGTTTATATCAGCTTTATTTTACTGATCGCCTTCGCGCCCGGCTGGCTGGGCACCCCGCTGAATCCGAACACCAGCGTTACACGCGGTATTCCCGTTGGCGTTGGGGTCATTGTTATCTCCTTTGTTCTCACTGGTATCTACATCTGGCGGGCGAACGGCGAATTCGACCGTCTAAATAATGAAGTCCTGCATGAGGTACAAGCATCATGAAAAGAGTTCTGACGGCGCTTGCCGCCACACTCCCTTTCGCAGCTAACGCCGCGGATGCTATTAGCGGGGCCGTAGAGCGCCAGCCAACGAACTGGCAGGCGATTATTATGTTCCTGATTTTCGTCGTGTTCACGCTCGGCATTACCTACTGGGCGTCAAAACGCGTACGTTCTCGTAATGACTACTACACCGCAGGCGGCAATATCACTGGCTTCCAGAACGGGCTGGCGATTGCCGGGGACTATATGTCTGCCGCCTCATTTTTGGGGATCTCCGCGCTGGTGTTTACTTCCGGCTATGACGGGCTGATCTACTCGCTGGGCTTCCTGGTGGGCTGGCCAATCATTCTGTTCCTGATTGCTGAACGTCTGCGTAACCTGGGCCGCTATACCTTTGCGGATGTGGCTTCTTACCGCCTGAAACAAGGGCCGATTCGTATTCTTTCGGCTTGTGGTTCTCTGGTGGTGGTGGCGCTTTACCTTATCGCCCAGATGGTCGGCGCCGGTAAATTGATTGAACTGCTGTTTGGCCTTAACTATCACATTGCCGTGGTACTGGTCGGCGTGCTGATGATGATGTACGTTCTGTTCGGCGGCATGCTGGCGACCACCTGGGTACAGATTATCAAAGCCGTTCTGTTGCTGTTCGGTGCCAGCTTTATGGCCTTTATGGTGATGAAACACGTCGGCTTTAGCTTCAACAATCTGTTCAGCGAAGCGATGGCGGTACACCCAAAAGGTGTCGACATCATGAAACCGGGCGGACTGGTGAAAGATCCGATCTCCGCGCTCTCTCTGGGGCTTGGATTGATGTTTGGTACGGCTGGCTTGCCGCATATTCTGATGCGCTTCTTTACGGTCAGCGATGCCCGCGAAGCACGTAAGAGCGTGTTCTACGCCACCGGATTTATGGGCTACTTCTACATCCTGACCTTTATTATCGGCTTTGGCGCGATCATGCTGGTCGGTGCAAATCCGGAATATAAAGACGCGGCGGGCCATCTGATTGGTGGTAACAACATGGCGGCAGTTCACCTGGCCAATGCGGTGGGCGGCAACCTGTTCCTCGGCTTTATTTCAGCGGTTGCTTTCGCCACTATCCTCGCGGTGGTTGCGGGTCTGACGCTGGCAGGCGCTTCCGCGGTTTCTCACGACCTGTACGCCAACGTCTTCAAAAAAGGCGCGACCGAACGTGAAGAGCTGCGAGTATCGAAAATCACCGTGCTGATCCTCGGCGTGATTGCCATTATCCTCGGCGTGCTGTTTGAGAATCAGAACATCGCGTTCATGGTGGGCCTGGCGTTTGCCATCGCCGCGAGCTGCAACTTCCCAATCATTCTGCTTTCCATGTACTGGTCGAAGTTGACTACTCGTGGCGCAATGATGGGCGGCTGGTTAGGGCTGATTACTGCTGTGGTGCTGATGA
This sequence comes from Escherichia sp. E4930, assembly GCF_005845405.1. Classification (NCBI taxonomy): domain Bacteria; kingdom Pseudomonadati; phylum Pseudomonadota; class Gammaproteobacteria; order Enterobacterales; family Enterobacteriaceae; genus Escherichia; species Escherichia sp. E4930. The sequence goes on from NZ_VCDZ01000024.1 coordinate 2,050, forward strand.
TCCTCGGCCCAACGATTTGGGTACAGATCCTCGGTCACGAAAAAGCCATCTTCCCGTACGAATACCCGGCGCTGTTCTCAATCAGCGTGGCATTCCTCGGCATCTGGTTCTTCTCGGCAACCGATAATTCAGCGGAAGGGGCGCGCGAGCGTGAACTGTTCCGTGCGCAATTTATCCGTTCACAGACCGGCTTTGGCGTTGAGCAGGGCCGCGCGCATTAATCTCCACGAACCTCTGGTCACCTGACCAACGGTAAAAAGGTGCGATGTACTGCACCTTTTTACCGATTACACCGCCAAAGCGTTATTGGTTCTCTTCAATTAACAACGCTTCCAGCAGATCGAGATCGTGTAGCAACTTTTGCAGCGTTTCGTTGCTGATCTCCCGCGTGGCGCGCAGGTGATAAAGTTCCGCACGTTCAGAACGCAACGCCGCCAGACGGAAGCGACGCTCCAGATTCTCTTCCTGGACAGAACTTTCAACGTCGTTTCGGCCGTCGGCGCGACGACGCAGGTTACCGATGACGCGAGAGCTGACTTCGGTAAGCAGCTGGTTGTCGATATTCTCTTCAGTGTCCGCCGCCAGTCGCTCTTCCATTTTCTGGATCGCCACAATCGCCACTTCTGCCGTTGCCGCGCGCGCAATGCGTTCCTCTTTCAGCTGCTGAGAATGATCTGCGACTTCAATGTGTTGCAGCAGAACAGGCAGCATTACCACGCCAACAAACAGCGAGAAGAGAATGACGCCAGCCGCCAGAAACACCAGCTCATAACGCGCCGGGAAGACGTTGCCATCCGGCAACAGCAGCGGAATAGAGAGCACACCAGCCAGGGTGATAGCCCCGCGAACCCCGGCAAAAGACGCGATAAGAATTTCTCGTGTGGTCCACGAACCAAACTCCATCGGTTTCTTCTTCAGGAAGCGGTTACTGAACTTTTTCATCGTCCACAGCCAGCCGAAACGGACCAGCATGAGCGCTGCGTAAATCAAGATGATGTCGGTAAACAGCATCCAGATTTCGACGTTCGGGTCGATCTCTGCCGCCATCAGCGACGTCTCCAGAATGCCCGGCAGTTGCAGGCCCAACAGCAAGAACACCATGCCGTTAAAGACAAACTCCAGCATCGCCCAGGTGCTGTTCGCACGCAGACGCATCGCCAGCGGCGCACGGCGCATCACGCCTGAACGGGTAATGGTCATCCCGGCAGCAACTGCCGCAAGGATACCGGAAACGCCAATATGTTCGGCAATCAGATAAGAGGCGAACGGCAGCAGGAACAGCAGAACGATCTGCGTCGCGGGTTCATCGCCGCCCCAGCGGCTCAGGAAGCGCAGCGAGCGACCATATAGCCAGCTCACCACAAACCCCGCGAGAATACCGCCGATCGCGACTTTCATAAATTCGACCGTCGCACCGCCAACAGTGAAGATCATGGTCCCCATCGCGACTGCCACGGCAAACTTCAGCGACACCAGGCCTGAGGCGTCATTCATCAACGCTTCGCCCTGCAAAATGCCCATGATTTTTTTCGGTATTCGCCCTTCGCCAACAATCCCGGAGAGCGCCACGGCATCGGTCGGAGAGAGCACCGCCGCCAGCGCAAAGGCCGGAATTAGCGGAATGCCTGGCACCACCCAATAAATGAGGAAGCCAATGCCGACTACGGTGACTACCACCAGCGCCAGCGCAAGACCGAAGATCTCCCGACCATGTTCGAGAAATTCACGAGTCGGCGTTTTCCAGCCATCAGCAAACAGCAGCGGCGGGATAAACAAAACTAAAAAGAGTTCAGGATCAAACTCCACATGCAAACCAAACGTCGGCCACGCCAGTAGCGCACCAATGGCGATTTGCATAAGCGGAAGCGGGATCTGAAAGGGCATGACACGAGTGACCACCCCGGACAGCGAAACCACGAGGGTCATTATCAGTATGGTAAAGAAGATTTCCATGCGTTCCCTGTTTGCGATGTTTTATGGTTTGAGAAAGGCGCTATGCCTGAATTCTCAGTTTTTTCAGAATATCGCAAAAGCTCACACAATGTACGGAGAAAATAAAAACGGGCAGCCATTGCCACCCGTTTTCAGAATCTTATTAAAGATTAGATAGCCCAGCCACCCGCGTAGAAGGTCACCAGCGCCGCGGCGATAACAACCGTACCAATGTTCAGCTTACGCCATTCGCCAGAAACCAGACGCCCAATAACCAGGGTAGCGAAACCGATCATAATGCCGGTCACGATATTACAGGTCAGTACAATGAATACCGCCGTCACCAGCCCCGCCATCGCATCGACAAAATCAGCAAAGTCGATTTTCGCCACGTTGCTCAACATCAGCAGGCCAACATACATCAGCGCCGGAGCCGTTGCGTAACCTGGAACAAGGTAAGAGAGCGGAGAGAGGAACAGAATCAGCAGGAACAGCACGCCAACGGTGATTGCCGTCAGACCGGTTTTACCACCCGCTGCCGTACCCGCCGCAGACTCGATGTATACCGCAGCCGGAGCCGCCCCCACCAGGCCTGAGAAAACGCTGCTCAGGGAGTCGGTGGTCAGCGCTTTGCCGCCATCAATGATCTGCCCGTCTTTATCCAGCAGGTTCGCCTGACCGGCGACTGCACGGATGGTTCCGGTCGCATCAAAGACCGCCGTCATCACCAACGCCAGTACGCTCGGCAGTACCACCGGATTCAGCGCGCCCATAATGTCCAGGCTACCAATCAGCGAGTTACCATTTTCATCGCTCAATGACGGCATAGCGAAAACGCCGGAGAAATGAACGTTAGGATCGAAGATCAGGCCCACAATCGAGATACCGATAATGGTCAGCAGAATGCCGCCCGGCACTTTCAGTTTTTCCAGACCGACGATCACCGCCAGACCTACCAGCGACATAATAACCGGGAAGGTGGCGAAATCACCCAGCGCAACCGGCAGACCGTCGAGCGGATTTTTAATGACCAGGCCAACACCATTCGCAGCAATCAGCAGCAGGAACAGGCCGATACCAATCCCCGTACCGTGCGCCACACCGTGTGGCAAGTTGCGCAAAATCCAGCTACGGATACCCGTTGCAGAAATGACTGTAAACAGCACCCCCATCAGGAACACGGCGCCCAGCGCGACCGGAACGCTAATATGCTGCCCCAGCACCAGGCTGAATGCAGTAAATGCGGTCAGGGAGATGGCGCAACCGATAGCCAGCGGCAAATTGGCCCACAGCCCCATCGCGATAGAACCAATTCCGGCAACCAGACAGGTCGCAACGAAAACTGCTGCTGGTGGGAAGCCCGCTTTACCCAGCATGCCCGGAACGACGATGACCGAGTAGACCATCGCCAGAAACGTTGTTAACCCGGCAACCACTTCCTGACGGACAGTGCTTCCACGTTGTGAAATTTTAAACCAGGCGTCGAGTGAACCGCCGGTACGCGCTGATGGCGTAGACATAGAAAACATCCCCTGAGAGTTTATTTTTCGTCAAGATGCGTGGCGGACAATCCCCTGCCAGCGAAACGTTATCTTCCTGCTCCAGGTTTGCGACAATGTGGGGCGTCGCAAAAAAGCAAACGTTTAGCTCCGCGCATACAAAACGGGTGGTAAAAAAAAGCAAACGATTATCCGGCGATCATAGCGGCTTTTTCAACCGAAGTTTGCTGCTTTTTTCCCTTTTCTTGTATTGACGATTAAAAACCAGGCAATTGATGCGCAAACGTTATCGTCGATGCGCAAAATTACGGCATTTGTAGGTAGCTTGTAGCAAAGGGTTGCAGTAAAAAATCGTGCAAGATGGCAAAAATATTGCGGCTAAAAAACGTCTTTTTGCACTGGCGAAGATACGGAGGCGGCATACAATTAAACTATCAACACCAACCGGAACCTCCACCACGTGCTCGAATGAGGTGTGTTGACGTCGGGGGAAACCCTCCTGTGTACCAGCGGGATAGAGTGAAAGACAAAGACCGGAAACAAACTAAAGCGCCCTTGTGGCGCTTTAGTTTTGCTCGTCTTCCAGCAAACGCGCGCCAGTACCTTCTTCCCCTAAGCGGTCGCCCGGGTTACGCAACGGGCAGTCGCTACGCGAAAGGCAGCCGCAGCCAATACAACCGTCCAGTTCATCTCGCAGAGCCACTAAGGTATGAATGCGCCGATCTAATTCTTCTCGCCATTGCGAAGAAAGCTGCTTCCACTCTTTGGCGCTTAATGTATGCCCTTCAGGCAACACACCAAATGCTTCACCAATAGTCGCCAATGGAATGCCAATACGTTGAGCAATCTTGATAATCGCCACATATCGCAACACATCACGCTTATATCGTCGCTGATTGCCGCTATTTCGAATACTGGTAATCAGCCCTTTGCTCTCATAGAAATGCAGTGCAGATACCGCTACCCCACTGCGTTTCGCCACTTCGCCTGGGGTGAGCAAGGCTTTAATGCGGGGTAATTTCTTTTCCATAAATCGCTTTACCTCAAGTTAACTTGAGGAATTATACTCCCCAACAGATGAATTAACGAACTGAACACTGAAAAGAGGCAGATTTATGTCCCATCAGAAAATTATTCAGGATCTTATCGCATGGATTGACGAGCATATTGACCAGCCACTGAACATTGATGTCGTCGCAAAAAAATCAGGTTATTCAAAGTGGTACTTACAGCGGATGTTCCGCACGGTAACGCACCAGACACTTGGTGATTACATTCGTCAACGCCGCCTGTTACTGGCTGCCGTTGAGTTGCGCACCACCGAGCGCCCTATTTTTGATATCGCAATGGATCTTGGGTATGTCTCGCAGCAGACCTTTTCCCGCGTTTTCCGTCGGCAGTTTGATCGCACTCCCAGCGATTATCGCCACCGTATCTAGAATTATTGCCCGCACATTAACTCATGTGCGGGTAATTTCCCTGTCCATTCCATAAACATTTGCGGCGGCATCGCCTTTGCAAAATACCAGCCCTGGCAATAACGCACGCCGCGTTTGCGCAGCCAATTAACCTGCTCCGACGTTTCTACCCCTTCCGCTATCGTTTTTAGCCCCAGACTGTGCGCCAGTTCAATGATGTGTTCCGCAATCAAATGGCTGGTTTTGTGCGTGGTCAGCGTCTCAACAAACGATTTATCGATTTTCAAAATATCGATATTCAATGAATTAAGGTTGTGTAAGTTGGAGTAGCCAATACCGAAGTCATCAATCGCAACTTCATAACCGGCCTGACGGAAAGCATGAATAATCGGCGTCATTTTGGTGACATCAAGAAACGCATGTTCAGTAACTTCAAATTTAATTTGCTGCGGACGCACCGCGTATTGCTCTATTTTCTGATTGGTTCGCGCAATTAAACGCGATGTATGAAAGTCGGAGGCCGACAGGTTAATAGAAACATAGCGATCGGCATGTGTTGCCAGATACGCCCCCAGATCGCTGAATACATTATCAATAACATAATCAGTGACTAACTCAATCATCCCCTCTTTTTCCGCCAATGGGATAAACTCTGCCGGACTCATCACTTGCCCCTGACCACCTGGCCAACGTAGCAACGCTTCAGCGCCAATACATTTTTCTGTTTTGATATCGATAATTGGCTGGTAATAAAGACAAAGCTGTCTTTTTTCGAGGGCGCGTTGCAATTTGCGTTTGGGTGACTGGTACTCCTGGCTAATCCGCAACCAGAGTAACAGTAGTACCAGACTGCAAAAAATACCTGCGGGCAAAGCAAAGATAAGATGATTATAAAAATGAGCGATAAGACGTTTATTTGAAGTGGCAACAATGGCCGCTATTGGGCGTTTTGTTGAATGTACCATTGCATACAAATGACCATTTCGTTGCACCGTTAAATCATTCAGATGAATTAACGGAGTAAACGTTTCAGCCGAGGCCTGGTTGCTTAACGAAAAAAAGGTTTTCGTCACCGTATCATACACGCCCCATTGCAGCGTCGGATCGTCAGATATCACCTCGCTCCAGAATAAAGGATTGATGACCGCCACATAATTACCCCGCTGCATATAAGTCATTTTATAACCGGAGAAAAAAGGGGTATCGCGGTAATAATAGATAGAAATGTCAGGGTCACGCTTATAATCCGCGGGGGCAATTATATATCCGTCAGCGGGAGCGATAAGCGAAGAACATAAAAAACGGTTATCCTGGGCATATATCAGTTCATTGATATAAAGATAGCCACGAATAATATTCAACATTCGCTTCTGATGATCCGGAGTGCAAACTTGCCCCTGATAGCGTTCCGCTTCATCGCTCGCTGAATCTGCCTGTTGAATGACCAGCTCGGATTTATCCAGCGCCAGTTGGGCAAAGACACGAAGCTGATTGTTCACTTCTGATTTTGCCCAAATGAAGGCAATCCATAGTGACAGGATGATGGGAAGAAGTGCTACAAAGATAATGCCCGGCAACGCCAGCAATTTGTGTCGTGCACGATGACTCATTTCTATCAATTCCCTGTCTGGTTATAGCTGGTCATTGCAAGGTGAAAACCCTGGCCACCGACGACGTTAGATAAATCTTACGGTATAAATAGCACTTTTGCCTGATTTGAAATTGATACCTTTATAATCGTTGTTTTAATAAAAATAACACGCTGATATCAAAAAGAATTTACTAAAAAATGCGGGTCAGTCAGGAATGTACGATATTTTGTATTTCCACGACGCCACTGAAAAACCACAAAATAAGCACGCTAATAAAAATAGTGACTCTATCTGGCTAACAAACAACCAATTGTGATATAGTTCACAAAAATAATGAAACACACTAATTGTTTCATTTTGGTATTTTGTAAGCCCCATGATAGCCAGAGTGCATCACACCTCCCGTGAACAACACCGTGCTGTCCAGGGCATCGGTTATTTTCAGAGGAAATGTTCGATGGCTACCCTCACCACTGGCGTGGTTCTTCTTCGCTGGCAGCTTCTTAGCGCCGTACTGATGTTTATGGCAAGTACGCTCAACATCCGTTTTCGGCGGTCTGATTACGTAGGGCTCGCGGTGATCAGTAGTGGCCTGGGCGTTATTTCCGCCTGCTGGTTCGCGATGGGACTGCTCGGAATCACAATGATGGATATTGCCGCAATCTGGCACAATATTGAGTCGGTAATAGTGGAAGCCACAAATCAGGCACCGCCACAATGGCCGATGATTTTGGTGTGATATGCAGAAGCCTCCATTATGGAGGCTTCTTTTTTATCCCTGGCAGATGCGTTAATCATCTACCTTAAAACAATATAATCTATTGTTTTAAAACAAAATCAGAATGGGATATCGTCATCGAAATCCATCGGCGGCTCGTTAGACGGCGCTGCCGGAGCGGACTGCTGCGGGCGAGACTGCGCGCCGCCGCTGAACTGATTGCCACCCTGCGGCTGCTGAGGCTGGCCCCAACCGCCCTGCGGCTGACCGCCACCGACGTTACCGCCTGCCGGTGCACCACCGCCCTGACGGCCACCCAGCATCTGCATGGTGCCGCCAACGTTCACCACCACTTCCGTGGTGTAGCGATCCTGACCGGATTGATCGGTCCATTTGCGGGTACGCAGCTGACCTTCGATATAAACCTGGGAACCTTTACGCAGATATTCGCTGGCCACTTCAGCCAGTTTGCCGAACAGCACAACGCGGTGCCATTCAGTCTGCTCTTTCATCTCGCCGGTCGCTTTATCACGCCAGGATTCGGAAGTAGCCAGCGTAATGTTGGCAACTGCGCCACCATTTGGCATGTAGCGTACTTCCGGGTCCTGACCCAGATTACCAACGAGAATAACCTTGTTTACGCCTCTGCTGGCCATGTTCATGTCTCCTGAAAAAAAAACGTTCTAATAAGTGTAAACGCGCGATTGTAGCATTACCAATAGCGGTTTTACTATGTTGTGACCTCGGTTCCGCTAAACAATTCTGGTCAAACATTGTTACATAGCGCTCTGGGTTTTGCATTCCAACACTGTATATTCATTCAGGTCATTCTGTGTCATAATTAACCGTTTGTGATCGCCGGTAGCACCATGCCACCGGGCAAAAAAGCGTTTAATCCGGGAAAGGTGAATGGATAAGATCGAAGTTCGGGGCGCCCGCACCCATAATCTAAAAAACATCAACCTCGTTATCCCCCGCGACAAACTCATTGTCGTGACCGGGCTTTCGGGTTCTGGCAAATCCTCGCTCGCTTTCGACACCTTATATGCCGAAGGGCAGCGTCGTTACGTTGAATCCCTTTCCGCCTACGCGCGGCAATTTCTGTCACTGATGGAAAAGCCGGATGTCGACCATATTGAGGGGCTTTCTCCTGCCATCTCCATTGAACAGAAATCGACGTCTCATAACCCGCGCTCTACGGTGGGGACAATCACCGAAATCCACGACTATTTGCGTCTGCTGTACGCTCGCGTCGGTGAGCCGCGCTGCCCGGACCACGATGTTCCGCTGGCGGCGCAAACCGTCAGCCAGATGGTGGATAACGTGCTGTCGCAGCCGGAAGGCAAACGTCTGATGCTGCTGGCGCCGATTATTAAAGAGCGCAAAGGCGAACACACGAAAACGCTGGAGAATCTGGCAAGTCAGGGCTACATCCGTGCGCGTATAGATGGCGAAGTCTGCGATCTTTCCGATCCCCCGAAACTGGAACTGCAAAAGAAACACACCATTGAAGTGGTTATTGATCGTTTCAAAGTACGCGACGATCTCACCCAACGTCTGGCTGAGTCGTTTGAAACGGCGCTGGAGCTTTCTGGCGGTACGGCGGTCGTCGCTGATATGGACGATCCAAAAGCGGAAGAGCTGCTTTTCTCCGCCAACTTCGCCTGTCCGATTTGCGGCTACAGTATGCGTGAACTGGAACCGCGTCTGTTTTCATTTAACAACCCGGCGGGGGCCTGCCCAACCTGTGACGGCCTCGGCGTACAGCAATATTTCGATCCTGACCGTGTGATCCAAAACCCGGAACTGTCGCTGGCAGGTGGTGCGATCCGTGGCTGGGATCGCCGCAACTTCTATTACTTCCAGATGCTGAAATCGCTGGCAGACCACTATAAGTTCGACGTCGAAGCGCCGTGGGGCAGCCTGAGCGCGAACGTGCATAAAGTGGTGTTGTACGGTTCTGGCAAAGAAAATATTGAATTCAAATACATGAACGATCGTGGCGATACCTCCATTCGTCGTCATCCGTTCGAAGGCGTGCTGCATAATATGGAGCGCCGTTATAAAGAGACGGAATCCAGCGCGGTACGCGAAGAGTTAGCCAAGTTTATCAGCAATCGCCCGTGTACAAGCTGCGACGGAACACGTCTGCGTCGGGAAGCGCGCCACGTGTATGTCGAGAATACGCCGCTGCCTGCTATCTCCGACATGAGCATTGGTCATGCGATGGAGTTTTTCAACAATCTCAAACTCGCTGGTCAGCGGGCGAAGATTGCGGAAAAAATCCTCAAAGAGATCGGCGATCGCCTGAAATTCCTCGTTAACGTCGGCCTGAATTACCTGACGCTTTCCCGCTCGGCAGAAACGCTTTCTGGCGGTGAAGCCCAGCGTATCCGTCTGGCGAGCCAGATTGGTGCGGGCCTGGTTGGTGTGATGTACGTGCTGGACGAACCGTCTATCGGCCTGCACCAGCGCGATAACGAACGCCTGCTGGGTACGCTTATCCACCTGCGCGATCTCGGTAATACCGTGATTGTGGTGGAGCACGACGAAGACGCTATTCGCGCCGCTGACCATGTGATCGACATTGGCCCGGGCGCTGGTGTACACGGTGGTGAAGTGGTCGCGGAAGGTCCACTGGAAGCGATTATGGCGGTGCCGGAGTCGTTGACCGGGCAGTACATGAGCGGCAAACGCAAGATTGAAGTGCCGAAGAAACGCGTTCCGGCGGATCCAGAAAAAGTGTTGAAGCTGACAGGCGCGCGTGGCAACAACCTGAAAGACGTAACGCTGACACTGCCAGTCGGTCTGTTTACCTGCATTACAGGTGTTTCAGGTTCCGGTAAATCGACGCTAATTAACGACACACTGTTCCCGATTGCCCAACGTCAGTTGAATGGTGCGACCATCGCCGAACCGGCACCGTATCGCGATATTCAGGGACTGGAGCATTTCGATAAAGTCATCGATATCGACCAAAGCCCGATTGGTCGTACTCCGCGTTCTAACCCGGCGACCTATACCGGCGTGTTTACGCCTGTACGTGAATTGTTTGCGGGCGTACCGGAATCCCGCGCGCGCGGTTATACGCCAGGACGTTTCAGCTTTAACGTCCGTGGCGGTCGTTGCGAAGCCTGTCAGGGCGATGGCGTGATCAAAGTGGAGATGCACTTCCTGCCGGATATTTACGTACCGTGCGACCAGTGCAAAGGTAAACGTTATAACCGTGAAACGCTGGAGATTAAGTACAAAGGCAAAACCATCCACGAAGTGTTGGATATGACCATCGAAGAAGCGCGTGAGTTCTTCGATGCCGTACCGGCGCTGGCACGTAAGCTGCAAACGTTGATGGATGTTGGCCTGACGTATATCCGCCTCGGGCAGTCCGCAACCACGCTTTCCGGCGGTGAAGCCCAGCGCGTGAAGCTGGCGCGTGAGCTGTCAAAACGCGGCACCGGGCAGACACTGTATATTCTCGACGAGCCGACTACCGGCCTGCACTTCGCCGATATTCAGCAACTGCTCGACGTGCTGCATAAACTGCGCGATCAGGGCAACACCATTGTGGTGATTGAGCACAATCTCGACGTGATCAAAACCGCTGACTGGATTGTCGACCTGGGACCAGAAGGCGGCAGTGGCGGCGGCGAAATCCTCGTCTCCGGTACGCCAGAAACCGTCGCGGAGTGCGAAGCATCACACACGGCACGCTTCCTCAAGCCGATGCTGTAATCGTTAAGGCCGCTTTCTGAGCGGCCTCAGATTATTAACAAAGTGCGCTTTGTTCTTGCCGGATGCGGTGTGAACGCCTTATCCGGCCTACAAAAACATGCAATTTCAATATATTGCAGGGATTGCGTAGGCCTGATAAGCGTAGCGCATCAGGCAATTTTGCGTTTGTCATCATTCTCAGGCCGCTTGCTGAACGGTCTTTTCCTTTCAGAGTTGCACCAGCAATTTACGTTTTTCTTCCGGCAGCAAATTCACCGCCTGCTGATACGACGCATCGACCAGATAATAGATTTGCGAATCTGGCAACGAGCCGTCGAGATATACGGTGCTCCAGTGCGCTTTGTTCAGATGCCGACTGGGACGAACATCGCTATGCTGCTGTCGCAAAAGCTCGGCCAGCGCAGGGCTGGTTTTCAGCGAAACCGCTGGGCGATTTTCCACTTCTTTCACCATCGCAAACAGCACATCTTCCACTTTGATTTGCGTTGCTTTCCAGTCACTATGCACACTCTGTTCTGCGCCTGGTTTTGCCATGCAATATTGTAGCAACTCCGAAATGGTCATTTTTTACTCCCCTTGTAGTGTCGCGATAATGCGACGCGAACCGCCGTGGATGCGATGTTCCCCAAGCCATATTCCCTGCCAGGTGCCGGTCTGAATACGCCCCTGATGCACTGGCAATACGAGCGATACCCCCAGCATCGAGGATTTGATATGAGAAGGCATATCGTCTGCCCCTTCATAGTCATGCTCATAGTTTCCGTTGTCGGGAACGGTGCGTAGGAAAAAACGCTCCATGTCATAGCGTACTGTGGGGTCGCAATTCTCATTAAGTGTCAGAGAGGCGGAAGTGTGTTGCAGCAACAGGTGCAGTAAACCGACATTAACACGCGGCATATCAGCTAGTTGAGTCAGGATTTCATCCGTTACCAAATGAAACCCACGAGATTTAGCGCTAAGCGTGAGCGTCTTTTGAAACCACATGTGCTGCTCCTTGATAAAACTCTCTTAATCAGTTTGCAGCAAGACAGCGAAAGGATAAAGGTGCGATTAAAAAAACAGCATTCGGGAGAGTCAGGCGCTCTCCCGACTTATCAGTATTCTGAATTGATGATCACCTCTTCATCGAATGCACCCGCTTGTGGCAAGGGTTTGTAGGTAGAGTTAGAGGCTCGCAGAATGCGGATGCCACGGATGCCAACATCACGCGCAGCGGTAATATCGTTATCGGAATCACCATAAAAAATTCGGATATTTTTATCCTGTAGCCACTGCGTTTTTGTATTTTGTTCTGCTTTATCGCCCGCAAAAATCACCGGGTTCATACTGGTTGCAGGAATGTGAAAGTCATCAGCTAGCGTTTTTGACACTGTTTCAGTTTTCGTAGGGCTACGACCTGTCACAAAGAAAATGGTGTCGCCACGGCGGACATGCATATCAATTAGCTGACGCGCGACCTCTTTTGGAATACTGAATTCATCCCAACCGTTGTTCATCTTTTCCCAGAATGCCGGGTTTTTTAGATAATCTTCGCTTTCTGGCGAGAACGTTTTTTTGCCGCGCCAGAATCCAGGGCTGGAAAACAGAACAGTGTCATCAATATCAAACCCTACTGCCATCTGTGGACGTCCTGCCAGACTGTTTTCAATTTGGGCGACTGAAACCCAATGAATTGGCGCCTGTTCAGCGAGTTTGGCTACGTTAGTACCCGGATTAAGCGGTGAAGGTGATGAGGCCAGGGCAACAGCGGAACTGTTTAGAGCGAACAATAAGCAAACGGCACTCAATGCCTGTGTGATCTTGCGCATATTTTTCCCTAAATAGTCAGTAAGTTAAAACTTTTTATTGTGAGATTTGTTGAAAAAACCATCTGACCATAACGCCAGCAGCGGGGGAAAGAAAGGATTATCTGCGGTTTTGTTAGAGAAAGGGAGCAGGATCACATGAGAGAAGTTCGTGTTTTTTAATAGCTTAATGTCTAGCCGTGGCGTAGGTATATCCATTTTGTCCGTGGTTAATATCGCTTACCAGAAGTGAGCGGCTTTATATGAGGGGTAGAATATTTCCTTCTCTCTATTCTCAATGATACTAATTATATCAACGAGTTAAAATTGAGCAGGCGGCTGTTCAACCACCTGCTAACGACATTACATCACGGCTGCAAACGCCTTCGCCACGCGATGCACATTTTGCGCATTAAGTCCGGCAACACACATGCGGCCGCTGGCAATCAGGTAAACACCAAACTCGTCACGCAGTCGGTCAACCTGAGCAGCGCTTAAACCGGTATAGCTGAACATGCCGCGCTGCTTAAGCAAATAATCAAAATTGCGTTCTGGCATCTCTTTACTCAATACCTTCACCAGTTCCTGACGCATCGCCAGAATACGGGTACGCATTTCTTCCACTTCTGCCAGCCAGCTAGCTTTTAACGCCGCATCATTCAGCACCGTAGCCACCACCTGCGCACCAAAATTTGGCGGGCTGGAGTAGTTACGACGTACTGTTGCTTTCAACTGCCCCAGTACGCGGCCTGCGGCTTCGGCATCTTCACACACCACAGAAAGACCGCCAACACGCTCGCCGTAAAGGGAGAAAATTTTCGAGAATGAATTGCTCACCAGAGCAGGTAATCCGGCGCTGGCGATCGCGCGAATGGCATAGGCATCTTCTTCCATACCGGCACCAAATCCTTGATAGGCAATATCGAGGAATGGAATAAGCTCGCGTGCTTTGAGAATTTCAATCACCGCGTCCCACTGGTCGTTGGCGAGATCGGCGCCCGTTGGGTTATGGCAGCACGGATGCAACAGCACAATGCTGCGGGCAGGTAATGTTTTCAGCGTCGCCAACAGGTCATTAAAACGCACGCCGTTAGTCGCTTCGTCATACCAGGGGTAAGTATTCACTTCGAATCCAGCCCCCGCGAATATTGCCACATGGTTTTCCCAGGTGGGATCGCTGACCCAGACGCCTGATTCCGGGAAGTAGCGTTTCAGGAAGTCAGCGCCTACTTTTAATGCTCCCGAACCACCGAGCGTCTGAATGGTCGCCACACGCTTTTGTTGTAGCACCGGATGGTCAGCGCCAAACAGCAGCGGCGAAATGGCATGGCGATAGCTGTTCAGCCCTTCCATCGGTAAATAAAGCGAAGCGCCATGAGGTTGTGCATTCAGACGCGCTTCCGCTTCCGCGACAGCTTTTAGTTGCGGAATAATCCCGTCTTCGTTGTAGTACAGGCCGATACTCAAATTCACTTTGTCGCTGCGAGTGTCTTCTTTAAAACGCTCCATAAGCGAAAGAATCGGGTCGCCAGCATAGGCGTCAACTTTTTGAAACACGCGATGGTTCTCCTGGTTTACGGGCAGGTGGTTAAAACACAATAAACCGGAAGATGGCGAAGATCGAGAGGATGTTCAGCGACGAACGGCAATTAGCAACAGAGTGAGACTCATGACAAACGCACAATCGCCAGATGCACGGCCTTTATAAGAGCCATGCGAGAAAATCAATTTATTGAATTTACAAGATATTACGTGCCGGATAAGGCATTCACGCCGCATCCGGCACAGACGATCAACTATTACAGAACGATTAATCCACGTATTTCATCGCGACCCTTGACGTCAGGCGCGTGATAAGTTCGTAAGCACTCACTTTTGTTATTTCTGCGATACGCTCTACGGGCAAACCTTCACCCCATAAAATGACCTGGTCCCCGGCTTTATCCTGCGCCTGTGGACCTAAATCTACGCAGATCATATCCATCGCCACGCGACCAACAATCGGTACTTCACGACCATTAACCAGCACTGGCGTACCGGACGGCGCGGCGCGCGGGTAGCCATCGCCATAGCCCATCGCCACCACGCCAAGGCGGGTATCGCGCTCGCTAATCCAGGTGCCGCCATAGCCTACCGGTTCACCCGCTTTATGCTCACGCACGGCAATCAGGCTGGAGGTCAGTGACATCACTGGCTGGCAACCGAAATCAGCACCGGTGGAGCCATCTTCCAGCGGTGACACACCGTATAGAATGATGCCCGGGCGCACCCAATCAAAATGCGACTGCGGCCATAACAAAATTCCACCCGATGCGGCGATTGAACGCTTGCCGGGTTTGCCTTCGCAAAAGGTATTGAAGATATCGAGTTGTTTCTCAGTCGCGCCGCATTTTGGCTCATCAGCGCGAGCAAAGTGGCTGACAATATTCACCGGCTGACGGACGTTTTTACATTGCGTAAGACGTTGGTAAAACGCCTCGGCTTGTTCCGGTAAAACGCCCAGTCGGTGCATACCGGTGTCGAGTTTCATCCAGACGGTAACTGGCTCCTCCAGACTGGCCTCTTCCAGAGCAGCGAGCTGTTCTTCGTTATGCACGGCGGTATGCAGATGTTCAGCGGAGATCGTCGGCAGATCGTCTGCTTCAAAAAAGCCTTCCAGTAACAAAATAGGTTGCGTGATGCCCCCTGCTCTAAGCCGCAGGGCTTCTTCGAGACGGGCTACGCCAAAGGCGTCGGCATCAGGAAGCGTTCGCGCGGTTTCAAGAAGACCGTGACCATAAGCGTTCGCTTTCACCACCGCAACCAGTTTACTGGCGGGGGCCAGTTCACGCAGACGTTGCAAGTTGTGTCGCAGAGCGCGGCGGTTAATCACTACAGTTGCCGCTTGCATTTGTATTCCTTGATAAGTGTTTGCTTTAATTACCTAATACATAAAATAATTATTATTCGTCATCGTACTGCGGCCCCGCGTAGTTGTCGAAGCGCGACCATTGACCGTTAAAGGTCAGGCGTACCGTCCCGATTGGGCCGTTACGTTGTTTACCGATAATAATTTCCGCGATGCCTTTCAAATCACTGTTCTCGTGATAAACCTCATCACGATAGATAAACATGATCAAGTCCGCATCCTGCTCGATGGAGCCGGATTCACGCAAGTCGGAGTTGACCGGACGTTTGTCGGCACGTTGTTCCAGAGAACGGTTCAACTGGGACAGGGCCACCACCGGCACATTCAGTTCTTTTGCCAGCGCCTTCAGCGAGCGGGAGATTTCCGCAATTTCCAGCGTACGGTTGTCGGAAAGTGACGGCACACGCATCAACTGCAGGTAGTCGATCATGATAAGCCCGATGCCGCCGTGCTCACGGGCAATACGACGCGCGCGCGAGCGCACTTCCGTTGGCGTCAGACCGGAGGAATCATCAATATAGATGTTACGTTTCTCGAGCAAAATGCCCATCGTGCCGGAAATACGCGCCCAGTCTTCATCATCCAGTTGCCCGGTACGGATTTTGGTCTGGTCAACGCGCGACAGCGATGCCAGAGAACGCATCATAATCTGTTCTGATGGCATCTCCAGCGAGAAGATAAGCACCGGTTTATCCTGCAACATCGCCGCATTTTCGACGAGGTTCATCGCAAATGTCGTTTTACCCATCGACGGACGCGCCGCGACGATAATCAAGTCCGACGGCTGCAAACCGGCGGTTTTTTTGTTGAGATCGTCATAGCCGGTGTTTACGCCAGTAACGCCATCGTGCGGCTGCTGGAACAGTTGCTCAATACGCGCCACGGTAGCGTCGAGCACATCGGCGATGTTCTTCGGCCCTTCGTCTTTATTGGCGCGACTTTCGGCAATTTTAAAGACGCGGGATTCAGCCAGGTCCAGCAGATCTTCGCTGGTGCGCCCTTGCGGATCAAAACCGGCTTCGGCAATCTCGTTAGCAACCGAGATCATCTCACGGACAACAGCACGTTCCCGCACGATGTCAGCATAAGCGCTGATGTTCGCCGCACTTGGCGTATTTTTTGACAGCTCTGCCAGATAAGCGAAACCACCGACGCTATCAAGTTGCCCCTGGCGCTCCAGCGATTCCGCCAGAGTTATCAGGTCTATCGGGCTACCGCTTTCCTGCAAACGCGCCATTTCGGTAAAGATATGGCGGTGCGGACGGGTGTAGAAATCATCTGCCACTACACGCTCGGCCACATCGTCCCAGCGTTCGTTATCCAGCATTAAACCGCCCAACACCGACTGCTCCGCTTCGATCGAGTGCGGAGGCACTTTCAGCCCGGCAACTTGTGGATCGCGTTCGCGAAGCTCAGCCTGCTGTTTGTTGAAGGGTTTATTTCCAGCCATAGTGAATGGAGTTACCTGCTGTTAAAAAAGGACTAGAGAGTATAGCGAGAAACGGTTTCTCGCTACAGCATTTAACGCCCCCGTCTTCCGGTAGAAGCGCGAATTTGCAGGGTTGGGCGATAGACGTAATGGCTGAGCGGTGCGTCTGGCTGCGCAATACGCCGTAAAATTTGCTGCGCCGCCTGTTTCCCCAGAGCCAATGGTTCTACCGCAATTGTGGTTAACGGCGGGTTACTGTAAGCACAAGCCGCCACGCCATCATTACCAATCAACGAAATATCTTCCCCGGCAAATAATCCTCTTTCGCCTAGTGCCGACTCCGCGCCAAAAGCCATTAAATCGTTATAACAAATCACCGCTGTGGGTGGCGAAGGCATATCCAACAGTTGTTGCATCAACTGGTAACCGTTGGCCTGAGTCGGTTCAGCGCGCAGCGAAAAAGCATCAGTGCTCCACGGCTGTAAATCATGATGGTTCATCGCCTCCAGGTATCCCTGATAACGCATATGGTGCGTAAGTCCCCCAATAAACACGATGTCTCTGTGCCCTTGTTGAATGAGATATTCCGTAGCTTCCCGGACGCCTGCGTGGCTGTCCACGCCAACGTAATCGACGGGCAATTGTTGCCAGTCCAGAGGGCGCATTGTGATTAATAAGGGTGTGGAACTGTTGGCATAACGCTGTAAATCGGCTTCTGAGGTGCTGTTTACTGGACAGAGGACAATGCCCGCGACGTGGTGTTCCAGCAAGGTATCAAGTACCTGTTTTTGCCGATCGCTACGCTGGGAGGTATTGGACATTACGGTGATAAAACCGTGCTCCGCCAGCGTGATCTCAAGGCCCATTGTAAATTCAGCGAAAAAAGGGTTGGTCAAATCATCAATCACCACGCCGATAGTCAGCGATTTTTGCGAACGCAGATTGGCAGCAAAACGGTTATAGACATAGCCTAACTGCTCAATGGCTTGCTGGACTTTTTGTTGCGTCTCTTTTTTGATAAGCGGACTGTCGTTGAGTACCAGCGACACGGTCGATTTCGAAACGCCAGCCGCACGTGCAACATCGGTTAATGTTACCCGCTTTCTTCCTGTATCCGACTTCGCCATGACTACTCCAAACCCCCATAAGATCAAGGCATTTACTTTATCATAATCTCCTTTTACTCATGCGATCCGTTAACGTCGGGGATCGCAGGAGATCGTCGTTTCGATCACAGATTCATACTTCCCTTGTTGTGTTTTTTGCACGCCAATCGTACAAATTACGCATAAATTAGATCGTTCCAATTAATTTATAATCACTACTTTGTTGTTTTACATGCATATTTTTAATTATTTTTGTATCGAAATAAGGAAATTATTATGTGCTCTGTACGCACGATCACTGCATCGGAAGCTGCAGATTTGATTGCTGATGGCGCAGTTGTCACCGTCTCCTCCTCCAGTGGAATGGGGTGTCCGGATGCCGTGCTGGCAGCAATAGGTGAACGCTTTCAACGTGCCGGACATCCGCAAAACATCACCAGCATCCACCCTATCGCCGCAGGTGATATGTATGGCGTAAAAGGCATCGATCATCTGGCGCAATCGGGTTTACTGGCAAAAGTGATCGCTGGCTCCTACCCCTCCGGGCCATCATCAATGACGCCTCCGTTAATCTGGCAAATGATCAATGACAACGCGATCCCCGCCTGGAATCTGCCTTCCGGGATCTTATTTGATATGCACCGGGAAGCGGCGGCTCATCGTCCTGGCGTGCTGACACAAACAGGCATGGATACCTATGTGGATCCCCTGTTGCAAGGCGGCGCAATGAATGAAAAAGCGGCGCAACAATCTCTGGTTGAACGCGTTCGATTTGCCAACGACGACTGGCTGTTTTTCCCCAGTATCGTGCCGCAGGTGGCAATCATTCGCGCTACCACTGCTGATGAACGCGGCAACCTGACTTATGAACATGAAGGGGCTTATCTTGGGCCACTGGAACAGGCCACCGCCGTTCGCAATAACGGTGGCATCGTAATTGCGCAGGTAAAACGGCAGGTTGCCGCCGGAAGTCTGAAACCAAAAGAGGTGCGTATTCCCGGTGTACTGGTGGATTACATCGTAATTGCACCGGAACAAACACAAACCACGCAAACACAATACGAACCTGCCATTTCCGGCGAAATCAGTCGTCCGCTGTCCGCCTTTCGTTATATGGAACATGGCCCGGCGCGGGTTATTGCCCAGCGAGTCGCGCAAGAACTACAAAGTGGAGATGCGGTAAATATTGGCTTTGGTATTTCTGCCAATGTACCGCGTATTTTACTGGAACAAGGTCGCCACGGTGATGTCACCTGGCTGCTGGAACAGGGCGCAATTGGCGGAGTTCCACTACTGGAATTTCAGTTCGGCTGCGCCTCTAATGCAGAAGCATTTTTGCCCTCTCCCCAGCAGTTCACCTATTTCCAGGGCGGGGGTTTTGATCTCACTCTGATGTCATTTTTACAAATCGGCGCAGATGGCTCAGTAAACGTCTCGCATCTGCCTGCCCGTCCACATGTCACTGCCGGATGCGGTGGGTTTATTGATATCACTTCACATGCGAAGCGAATTATTTTCTCTGGCTTTTTCAATGCTGGTGCCCAGCTGCAACTGGAAGAGGGTCAGCTGCGTATCATTAAAGAAGGCAAAGCCAAAAAACTGGTACAGGACGTCGCCCACGTGACGTTCTCCGGCAAACGCGCAATAAGACTCGGGCAACAAGTGCAGTACATCACTGAACGCTGCGTTCTGGAATTAACACCAGACGGGCTACTGGTCACAGAAATTGCCCCAGGTATTGATCCTGAACGCGACATTCTCGCCCAAAGCGATGCCCCACTCCGTCTGGCGGACGATCTCAATCTAATGAATCCCCTCTATTTTCAACAAGGACGTCACTATGAATAACGGCACCATTGACCTCCAGCGCAACGGTTTCATTGCCACTCTGGTGATTAATCGTCCGGCGAAACTCAACGCATTAACCCCAGAGATGCTTGAACAGCTGCTGACACATTGCCACGCGCTGGAAACGGATTCGGAGATCCGCGTAGTACTTCTGACCAGTGCCAGTGAAAAAGCGTTTTGTGTCGGTGCGGATATTCATCGCTGGACCTCTCTTTCTGCACTTGATATGTGGCGTAACTGGATCCGCCGCGGTCATCAGGCATTTGACGCTCTGGCACAACTGCCACAACCCGTAATCGCCCTGGTGCACGGACTGGCTTATGGCGGTGGTCTGGAACTGGCTGCTACCGCCGATATCCGTATTTGTAGCGCCGAGGCACGGATGGCGCTACCAGAAACCGGACTGGCGACAGTGCCTGGTTGGTCAGGTACGCAGCGGCTGACGGCACTGCTTGGGCGCTCACTGGTGAAAGAACTGGTATTTACCGGCGAACCACTGGATGCACAGCGGGCATTGTCCTGCGGGCTGGTGAATCGTGTTGTCGCCAGGGAAGCATTACACGACGCCGGGCTGCAACTGGCACAACGTATCGCCCAGCGTGCTCCCGTTGCTGTGCAGATCGCCAAGCAGGTTATTGATGCCGGAGAAGGTATTGCTGTGGCCTCGACGCTTGAAGCACTGGCTGGCGCTTTTTCCGCCACGACTGAAGATGCTCGTGAAGGCAGCCAGGCATTTGCCGAGAAGCGTCAACCGCACTTTCGTGCCCGATAACTTAGCGTTTCATTTTGGATTTTAACAATAACGCAAGAATCCCATTGATTTTGGGCGGACTTCTTTTATCCGTCTGAAAGGAGACACATCATGCAACCTTCACAACCAGCTGAGAAAGCGAATGTTTCATCGGCAGATCTGCGTCGCGCGGCGTGGACCTGCTCTCTCGGCAGTGCCCTGGAATACTACGATTTCGCACTTTACAGCCTGGCATCCGCCATTATTTTTGGTCCGCTCTTTTTTCCTAATCAGGAACCGGGAATGGCGCTGATCGCCAGTTTCGGTACCTACTTTCTCGGATTTGCCGTCAGACCAGTAGGCGGCATTCTCTTCGGCTCATTAGGTGATCGTTTGGGCCGTAAATTCGTCCTGTTGGCAACGGTATTGTTAATGGGAATCGCCAGCACGTTGATCGGGGTATTACCCACTTACGAAACGGCGGGGATCTGGGCGCCAATTATGCTTATCGCATTACGTCTGCTACAGGGGCTTGGTGCCGGGGCTGAACAGGCGGGCGCCGCTGTACTGATGACCGAATATGCTCCTGATGGCAAACGGGGTTATTACGCCGCGCTGCCGTTCCTCGGAATCCAGATTGGTACGTTTATGGCATCCGCCGTTTATTTCATCCTGCTGCATAATGTGACAAATCTTGCCGAAACCTGGTGGTGGCGCTTGCCCTTCCTCTCCAGCGTGGTGATTATCGCGGTAGCTATTTATATTCGCCTGCATCTTAAAGAGTCACCCTCATTCGCAAAACTAGAAGCTCGTCAACAAGTTACAGAATCACCTTTACGAAATTTGCTGAAAACATCACGCCGTAATGTCTTCGTCGGGATTGGCTTACGCCTGGCAGAAAACGGCGGCTCGTCGATTTACCAGGCTTTAGCTATCAGTTATATCGTTGGTGTGGTTGGGCTGGACAAATCAGTTGGTACGCTATGCCTGATGTCTGCGGTGGTAGTCGGTGCAATTATGGTGCCTATTGCCGGTTGGTTGACCGATCGCTTCGGTAGGGTTCTCGTCTATCGTAGTCTGGCGATTTTTCAGCTGTTGATTACCTTTCCGGTGTGGTGGTCTTTCAGCCACGGCAATGTTCCTGTCACTATTGTCTCTCTTTCTCTGGCCTTAGGGATTGGTGCCTGGGGTATGTTCGGTGCGCAAGGTGCTTTTCTGCCTGAACTCTTTGGTGCTCGCCATCGTTATATTGGTGTCGCACTGGCAAGGGAAGTTTCTGCCGTTATTGCCGGTGGGATCGCGCCGCTGGTTGGTTCCGCAATCATTTCCTGGGTGATCCACACTAACGATCCCAGTGGTATTGCTGCCTGGATGCCAATCGCGATTTACCTTAGTCTACTGACTGTTGGTACGGTCATTGCGACTTTCTTTGCTCCGGAAACACGCGATCGTGATCTTGATGATCTTGCTGATGCTGGAGTGATCAGCGTTTCCCAACATAACCAGACTACGGGCACCTACCATGACGCATAATGTCTCTGAATCTATTATCGATTCCCTGACAGACGTGAAAATGCCCCATTACGCACCGCTGGCTCAAGCCAGCGGTAGTATCGACCTTAACGGCGCCATTTTACCTGAGTACCGCTGCAACACGCTGGTGCTAGGCAGTGGTGCTGCCGGATGGCGAGCTGCCGTCGAGCTGAAACGGCAAAATGTCGATGTCATGGTCGCTTCCAGCAAAGCCTTCTGGGGCACTTCCGCCTGTTCTGGTTCTGATAAACAAACTCTTCACACCGCCAATACCCGTGCAAATGGTGACCATTTTCTGGCATTAAGTGACACTCTGGCGGCGGGCGGTTCGATGGATCATGACACTGCCTATGTTGAAGCCGTCGGCTCAGTGAACACCTGTGAAGTACTGAAATATCTGGGTCTGGATCTGCCAGAAGATCTCTTTGGCGCAACGTTGCGTTATCAAACCGATCACGATGAGTTTGGTCGCGCCACCAGTTGCGGCCCACGAACTTCTCGCCTGATGGTTAAAGTTCTGGCTCTGGAGGCAATGCGCCTTAATATTCCTCTGCGCGATCACACAACGGCGATTCGTATCCTGACTCGCGGTGAAGGAGAAAACAGACGAGTCGTAGGGGTGATCGCTATCGATAAAGCCTGTCGGGATAATCCCTGGCGAATGATAGTGATTCGCTGCCAACATCTGGTTTTAGCCACGGGCGGGCCAGGTGAACTTTATCGTGACAGTGTCTATCCGGTGAACTGTTTTAGTGCGTTGGGCATGGCGTTGGAAGCAGGTATAAGGCTGGTGAATCTTACGGAGAGTCAGTTTGGTATCGGTACACCGCGCAGCCAGTTTCCGTGGAATCTTTCCGGTACTTACATGCAAGCGATGCCGCGTATCTACTCGCAGGACCACTCCGGACGTCAGTATAATTTTCTGGCAGCTTATTACCCTACGACTCGTATGCTGGCCTCCGCGATATTTCGCAAAGGTTACCAGTGGCCGTTTCACGCGGAACGAATGCTGGAATATGGCTCCAGCCTGCTGGATGTCGCGGTGTATGAGGAAACACAAAAAGGGCGCGATGTTTTTCTCGATTTTCTGCGGGAACCCGAACCCGCAGCGGACGGAACGCCATTCAACCTGCGAGAGCTGGATGATGATGTCATCGACTATCTGCAACAAAATCACGCCTTGCTGGCGCAACCGCTGGCGCGATTAACACAGATGAATCCTCTGGCTATTCGCTTGTATCAGATGCATGGTTATGATCTCACAGCCTCACCGCTAAAATTTACGCTAAATAATCAACATCTTAATGGCGGAATTGATGTTGATATTTGGGGGCGTACATCGCTAACTGGTTGTTATGCTGCCGGAGAAAATGCCGGAACACATGGTGTGACGCGTCCTGGTGGGTCGGCGCTCAATGCCGGGCAAGTTTTCGCCCGCCGCTGTGCATTGCATATTGCTCATCAGAAAAGTCAGGACCACCCTCTCGAGAGGCAACAAATTCTCAGCACGATTAATGAGGCGCAACAGTTCCTGAATCAGGGGCTGCTGCGCGACGTCGTGCGAGAAACGATACAAAATACCATGAGCCACCATGCTGCAATTTTGTGTCATACGCAGGGGATCAACACTGCCGCGCAAACCATAGCAACACTTTGTGAAGATATTCGCCGGGAAGGCATTCAAAGCGATGAAAACAGCCTCGCCCAATCTTTCCAGTGGCGGCAAAGTGCGCAACTGGCGCTGGCTGTACTGCGCTCTTTACAATGCTATATCGAAAATGGTGGCGGGAGCCGTGGTGCCAGGGCTGTCTATGATGGCGAAGCCGGTATCGCACCGCAAACGCCAGGTGGGCCACTCCTGACCTGGCGTTTTCGACCAGAAAATCAGGATGCCCGGCAATACATGATTTGTGTTTGTCTGGAAGCTAATGATTGCCATGCCTGGATTCGCTTGTGCCGTGAGCGGGGCGTATCAACGCTAACCAACTTTGAGCGCCAGTGGCAAAACTGGATTGCGGCGACGCTGTTTCAATACTGACCAGAGATATTCCGGGTTGTGACCACTGCCCGGAAAAAATCCCCGCGCGGCCCGGCGACTACTGTTAGGCTTAAAACAGATATGTCGCTCAGTAAAGGAGTTTAAATGGCAACACGCATCGAATTTCACAAGCACGGTGGCCCGGAAGTTCTGCAAGCCGTGGAGTTTATTCCTGTCGATCCGGCAGAGAATGAAATCCAGGTCGAAAATAAAGCCATTGGCATTAATTTTATCGACACGTATATCCGCAGCGGCCTTTATCCGCCGCCCTCGCTGCCCAGTGGATTAGGCACAGAAGCGGCTGGCATAGTAAGCAAAGTCGGTAGCGGCGTGAAGCATATTAAAGCAGGCGATCGCGTGGTTTATGCACAGTCAACGTTAGGGGCTTACAGCTCTGTGCATAACGTCAATGCCGATAAAGCCGCAATTCTTCCCGCGGCGATCTCTTTTGAGCAAGCCGCTGCATCATTCCTGAAAGGCTTAACGGTTTATTATCTGCTACGCAAAACGTATGAAATCAAACCTGACGAACAGTTCCTGTTCCATGCGGCTGCTGGCGGCGTGGGCTTAATTGCCTGTCAGTGGGCAAAAGCCTTAGGGGCAAAACTTATCGGCACTGTGGGCTCCGCGCAAAAAGCGCAAAGTGCATTAAAAGCGGGTGCATGGCAGGTGATTAACTATCGCGACGAAAATCTGGTCGAACGATTAAAAGAGATCACCGACGGCAAGAAAGTGCGCGTGGTATACGATTCCGTGGGTAGAGACACCTGGGAACGGTCGCTGGATTGCCTGCAACGTCGCGGTTTAATGGTCAGTTTTGGCAACTCATCAGGCGCAGTGACGGGTGTGAACTTAGGCATTCTCAATCAGAAAGGCTCGCTGTATGTGACACGCCCTTCCCTGCAAGGCTATATCACTACGCGGGATGAGTTAACCGAAGCCAGTAATGAACTGTTTTCTTTGATTGCCAGCGGTGTAATTAAAGTGGATGTCGCAGAACATCAGAAATACCCGCTGAAGGATGCGCGGCGTGCGCATGAGATTCTGGAAAGCCGGGCGACGCAGGGTTCCAGCTTACTGATTCCATAAAGAAATTGGGCTTCCACCTGGGAAGCCCTTTCTTTTATAGTTCGGCTGTATGTAGGGTACAGCTCGATGAATTTGTTTGACGCGCAATAGTGACAGATTTGATTATCAATTCCTATTTTGTTCTAAGGATAAAACCTGAGGTTGTGATCATCCGCACAATCCCTTAGTAACGCCAGCGGTCATAACGCTGATATTTCGGCACTTTTGGTGCTTTAATCGCCTTGATCACCCACACTACCGCAATCGCCAACAGCAGCCACGGCAGCAACTTAATCATCAATGCCAGCATCCCACCGAGGAACATAATGGCCGTCGCCACAACCAGCGCAGCGATAATGCCCAGCAATGAAACGCCGGTGACCATCAACATGACAAAAAAGCCAATCACAAAAAGTAGTTCCAGCATGATGTTCTCCCAAAAATGAAATCTCTTGCTGGCTTTACAAGAATCATGCCAGAAATAACATATTGATTTATCAACAAAACGCCCCGCGTCGAAGCGCAGGGCGTGGTGAATTTGACTACTTTGTGGTGAAAAATTAACGCTTATCCGCTACCAGTTTGAGCGCATGTTCCAGCACGTTAATGTCAGCGCCCGCTTTATGGGCATTTTCACTTAAATACCGCCGCCACTGCCGCGCACCAGGAATCCCCTGGAACAGCCCCAGCATATGCCGGGTGATATGACCGAGATACGTCCCCTGGCTGAGTTCACGCTCAATGTACGGATACATAGCTCGTACCACCGCCACCGGATCGGCATCGGTATCCGAGGAACCAAATATCTCTCGATCCACCGCCGCCAGAATGCCTGGGTTTTGATACGCTTCACGCCCGACCATCACGCCATCCATATGTTGCAGGTGTGCTTTAGCCTCTTCC
The DNA here is from genome assembly GCF_005845405.1 of Escherichia sp. E4930. NCBI lineage: Bacteria > Pseudomonadati > Pseudomonadota > Gammaproteobacteria > Enterobacterales > Enterobacteriaceae > Escherichia > Escherichia sp. E4930. The sequence continues at coordinate 28,288 of NZ_VCDZ01000024.1, forward strand.
AGTGACTTGATGCCGCCGTTAATCGACATAGTCAGATGCGGGAAATCACGCTTCAGTTGATAGACACGCGGGTAATCGAGCGGCGGGATCTCACGGTTTTCTTTCGGACTTAAACCAGAAAGCCAGGCTTTGCGCGCATGGATAATAAACATCTCGCATTCGCCTTTGCCGGAAACAGTGTCGATAAAATCACAGAGAAATTCATAGCTATCCTGGTCGTCAATGCCAATACGCGTTTTCACCGTCACTGGAATCGACACGACGTCGCGCATCGCTTTTACGCAGTCAGCCACCAGTTGCGCATTCCCCATCAGGCACGCGCCAAACATGCCGTTCTGTACCCGGTCTGACGGGCAGCCGACATTCAGGTTGATCTCATCATATCCGCGCGCTTCTGCCAGCTTCGCACACTGCGCCAGCGCCGCCGGATCGCTACCGCCCAACTGTAACGCCACCGGATGCTCTTCTTCACTGTATGCCAGGTAATCACCTTTACCGTGAATAATCGCCCCTGTGGTCACCATTTCGGTATAGAGCAACGTATTGCGGGAAAGCAGACGCAGGAAATAACGGCAGTGTCTGTCCGTCCAGTCGAGCATAGGAGCAATAGAGAAACGGTATGCGGGATAAGCGGTTGGTGATTCTGCTGACATGGCGATTTTTTAAGCATCTGGTGAATTGGGGGCGCTACTATAGCATAACGAATATGCGATCAGGCAATGTGGCAGCTTCGACGCCCGGTTGTCGGCGTTTAAATGAGAATTATGGTAAAGTAAGGACATTCTTAACCCCACTTTCGAGGTGCACAATGGAAAAGACCACAACGCAGGAGTTATTGGCGCAGGCTGAAAAACTCTGCGCACAGCGTAATGTGCGCCTGACTCCGCAACGTCTCGAAGTGCTGCGCCTTATGAGCCTGCAAGAAGGGGCTATCAGCGCCTACGATCTACTTGATTTGCTGCGCGAAGCCGAGCCGCAAGCCAAGCCGCCGACGGTTTATCGCGCGCTCGATTTTCTACTTGAACAAGGTTTTGTGCATAAGGTTGAATCCACCAACAGCTATGTGCTCTGCCATCTGTTCGATCAGCCTACCCATACTTCAGCCATGTTTATTTGCGATCGCTGCGGCGCGGTGAAAGAAGAGTGTGCGGAAGGTGTGGAAGACATCATGCATACGCTGGCGGCAAAAATGGGTTTTGCCCTGCGGCATAATGTAATTGAAGCACATGGACTCTGTGCGGCATGTGTGGAAGTTGAAGCGTGTCGTCATCCTGAACAGTGCCAGCATGACCACTCTCTTCAGGTGAAAAAGAAACCTCGCTAAGAGGGCGTACATCCTTGTACACGTCGGGCAGGAGGGATTAATTACCAGCGGTAATCATGGCGTTTTTCCCAGCTATCAACCTCTTTTTCTGCCTGATCTTTCTGGTAACCGTAACGTTCCTGGATTTTACCCACTAACTGGTCACGCTTACCTTCAATGACCGTCATATCATCATCGGTCAGTTTGCCCCATTGCTCTTTCACTTTACCTTTGAACTGTTTCCAGTTACCGCCGACTTCGTCTTTATTCATATTCAAATCCTCATCGTTAGGTGGTGAATGAGTGTACGCTCACTTTTCTTCTGAACGTGGGATTAAGTGTAGTCAGGAATTTGGCTTAGGATTATTTATTCAGAACTTTTAACCGTCATGTTGCTGAAAACCAGGTTCCATTACGCCAGTGACGACGCCAGATAACCGCCAGTGAAAGCCCGCGCAGCGCCAGAAAGACGGTTAACGCCAGCCATAAACCTTGGTTACCCAACCACGGCAACGTCAGTAGCGTCAAAGCAAACCCTGCTGCTGCGACTGCCATACTATTGCGCATTTCGGCGGCGCGCGTTGCGCCAATAAACATACCGTCCAGCAGATAACACCAGACGCCCACCAGCGGCAAAATCACCTGCCAGATAAGATAGCGGTCAGCCAGCTGCTGAATCTGGGTTAACGACGTCAGCAACGCAATGATGTGTTCCCCTGCCAGCAAATAAACCACCGAAAACAGTAACGCTACGATGCCCGACTGGCGGCACGCTGCCCGCCAGACATCCAGCAACTGGCTACCGTCACGCGCACCATACGCCTGACCGGAATGTGCTTCAACCGCGTAGGCAAAACCATCCAGCGCATAGGCAGTAAAGGTGAGTAGCGTCATCAGGACCGCGTTGACGGCGATAATATCGCTCCCCAGCCGCGCACCAAGAACCGTTATTGCGCCAAAACAGAGTTGTAGCAGCAGTGAGCGCAGCATAATGTCGCGGTTAAGCGCCAGCAAGCGACGGAAGTTTCCTCGCCAGGCAGTTTTCAGCATTTCGCCGGAGATGCCACGTAGTTTGAGTATTTTACGCACCATGAGCAGACCAATCAGCAATGTTGCATATTCCGCAATAACCGTCGCCAGCGCCGCGCCCTGCACGTTCATATGCAGCCCCATCACCAGCCAGACATCCAGCACAATGTTGAGGATATTGCCAACCACTAACAAAATCACTGGCGCGCGGGCATATTGCACGCCGAGCAACCAGCCGAGCAGCACCAGATTCGCCAGCGACGCCGGTGCGCTTAACCAGCGGATTGAAAGAAAGCGCCGCGCCTGTTCCAGAACCGCTTCGCTACCACCAACAATATGCAGCGCCAGCTCGATAATCGGCGTACGCAGTAACGCAATCAACGCTCCGGCCCCCAGAGCCAACAGCAACGGCTGCACCAGCGCACGCGCTAATGCCTGAGGATTTTTGGCACCATAAGCCTGTGCAGTAAGCCCGGTAGTGCTCATACGCAAAAACAGCAACAGCATAAAGAGAAAACTGGTCGCCGTTGCACCAACCGCCACGCCGCCCAAATAAACCGGACTATCAAGATGACCAATGACCGCCGTATCGACCAGCCCCAACAACGGAACGGTGATATTGGAGAAAATCATGGGTAAAGCCAGATGCCAGAGTGCTTTATCAGATGAAGTGAGGAATGCCATGCAGACAAGCCTGATGAAGAGAGATTAAAAACAAACCGCGATGCCAGGCGGCATCGCGGTATCAGAGATAGATTACAGCCAGTCGCCGTTGCGAATAACACCAACCGCCAGCCCTTCAATGCTGAAGCTCTGCTGACGAAGGTCAACGACAATGGGTTTAAACTCGCTATTTTCTGGCAGAAGTTCGACTTTATTACCCTGTTTTTTCAGACGCTTAACGGTAACTTCGTCATCTATACGCGCGACAACGACCTGACCATTACGCACATCCTGGGTTTTATGCACTGCCAGCAAGTCGCCGTCCATAATGCCGATATCTTTCATCGACATCCCACTGACGCGCAGCAGGAAATCGGCATTCGGTTTGAACAGGGAAGGATCGACCTGATAATGACCTTCAATATGCTGCTGCGCCAGAAGCGGTTCACCGGCAGCCACACGGCCCACCAACGGTAACCCTTCTTCCTCTTCCTGCAACAGACGAATCCCGCGCGATGCGCCGGAAACAATTTCAATAACGCCTTTGCGTGCCAGCGCCTTCAGATGTTCTTCTGCCGCATTTGGGGAACGGAACCCCAAACGCTGCGCGATTTCCGCACGCGTCGGCGGCATACCTGTCTGGCTGATGTGATCACGGATGAGATCAAACACCTCTTGTTGCCTGGCCGTTAACGCTTTCATTCCGCCCCCTGGGTGTATATACAGTTATGCTGTGAGTATATACAGCAAAAGGTGATTTTGGAACCATAAACTACACAATAAACCAGAGATTTATCGAATTCTGGAAGGGTTATCCAAAATGCGACCATAACAGAATGCACCAGGTAATCACGGCGACGATAATGGCGATCAGCACCGCGGCAGAGCCCATATCTTTCGCCCGCCCGGAAAGCTCATGGTATTCAGAGCCAATACGGTCAACCACCGCTTCGATGGCACTATTGAGAATTTCCACAATCATCACCAGCATGACAGAACTAATAAGCAATACTCGGGTTATTGCATCTACATCCAGCCAACAGGCAATAACCACTGCCAACAATACCGCGACACCTTCCTGACGGAATGCCGCTTCGTTGATCCATGCGGCACGTAAACCTTTCCAGGAATAGCCAGCAGCTTTGATAATTCGGGTGAATCCAGTGGTATTATTGGCCATCGAAAGAACCTTTTTACATTATGAGCGTCAATATCAGTGTACCGTTGAATCCGAAGATTACGGTTAGCGTAACGTCGCGCGAAACATGAGCGGATACCACAGAATTTCCCATGACTTTCTGCTATCCTTCCCGCGCATTTGCATTATTAACCAGAGGCTTTACATCGTTTATGTCCGGCTGGCCACGAATTTACTACAAATTACTGAATTTACCATTAAGCATCCTGGTAAAAAGCAAGTCTATTCCGGCAGATCCTGCCCCGGAACTGGGACTGGATACCTCTCGTCCAATTATGTACGTTTTACCGTACAACTCAAAAGCGGATTTGCTGACGTTGCGCGCCCAGTGCCTGGCGCACGACCTGCCTGACCCATTAGAGCCGCTGGAAATAGACGGCACGTTACTACCGCGCTATGTGTTTATTCATGGCGGGCCGCGTGTTTTCACCTATTACACACCGAAAGAAGAGTCTATTAAGCTGTTCCACGACTATCTCGATCTGCACCGCAGCAACCCAAATCTGGATGTGCAGATGGTGCCGGTATCGGTGATGTTTGGTCGTGCGCCGGGGCGCGAAAAAGGTGAAGTTAACCCGCCACTGCGCATGCTCAACGGCGTACAGAAATTTTTCGCCGTGCTATGGCTCGGTCGCGACAGTTTTGTGCGCTTCTCTCCGTCAGTTTCGCTGCGCCGTATGGCGGATGAACACGGCACGGATAAAACCATCGCCCAAAAACTGGCACGCGTGGCGCGTATGCACTTTGCCCGCCAGCGTCTGGCTGCCGTAGGGCCGCGCCTGCCAGCTCGTCAGGATCTGTTTAACAAACTGCTCGCCTCCCGCGCCATTGCCAAAGCGGTAGAAGACGAAGCGCGCAGCAAAAAAATCTCCCATGAAAAAGCGCAGCAGAATGCTATTGCACTGATGGAAGAGATTGCTGCGAACTTCTCTTACGAGATGATCCGCCTGACTGACCGTATTCTGGGCTTCACCTGGAACCGACTTTATCAGGGCATCAACGTCCATAACGCCGAGCGCGTTCGCCAGTTGGCCCACGACGGTCATGAGCTGGTGTATGTGCCTTGCCACCGCAGTCACATGGACTACCTGCTGCTTTCTTACGTGCTGTATCACCAGGGGCTGGTGCCGCCGCATATCGCCGCCGGGATCAACCTGAATTTCTGGCCTGCCGGGCCGATTTTCCGCCGTCTGGGGGCGTTCTTTATTCGCCGCACGTTTAAAGGCAATAAGCTCTATTCTACGGTTTTCCGTGAGTATCTCGGCGAACTGTTCAGCCGTGGTTATTCCGTCGAGTACTTTGTGGAAGGCGGTCGTTCGCGTACAGGCCGTTTGCTGGACCCGAAAACCGGTACGCTGTCGATGACCATTCAGGCGATGCTGCGTGGCGGCACTCGTCCGATTACGCTGATTCCGATCTACATCGGTTATGAGCACGTCATGGAAGTGGGTACTTACGCCAAAGAACTGCGCGGCGCGACGAAAGAGAAAGAGAGCCTGCTGCAGATGCTGCGCGGTTTAAGCAAGCTGCGTAATCTCGGTCAGGGCTATGTCAACTTCGGTGAACCAATGCCGTTGATGACCTACCTTAACCAGCACGTGCCAGACTGGCGTGAATCTATCGACCCAATCGAAGCGGTGCGTCCGGCCTGGTTAACACCGACGGTCAATAACATTGCTGCCGATCTGATGGTACGCATTAACAACGCAGGCGCGGCAAACGCCATGAACCTGTGCTGTACTGCGCTTCTGGCGTCACGTCAGCGCTCACTCACCCGCGAGCAGTTAACCGAGCAACTCAACTGCTATCTGGATTTGATGCGCAACGTGCCTTACTCCACGGACTCTACCGTTCCTTCAGCCAGCGCCAGCGAGCTTATCGATCACGCGCTGCAAATGAACAAGTTTGAAGTTGAGAAGGATACTATCGGCGACATCATCATTCTGCCGCGCGAGCAAGCAGTGCTGATGACCTACTATCGCAACAACATTGCGCATATGTTGGTGCTGCCTTCGCTGATGGCGGCAATTGTCACCCAGCATCGCCACATCTCCCGCGACGTATTGATGGAGCACGTCAATGTGCTTTACCCAATGCTGAAAGCGGAGCTGTTCCTGCGCTGGGATCGCGACGAGTTGCCGGACGTTATTGATGCGCTGGCAAATGAGATGCAACGTCAGGGGCTGATTACACTGCAAAATGACGAGCTGCATATCAATCCGGCACATTCCCGCACGCTTCAGCTGCTGGCCGCAGGCGCGCGCGAAACGCTGCAACGTTATGCCATCACTTTCTGGCTGCTGAGCGCCAACCCGTCGATCAACCGCGGTACGCTGGAGAAAGAGAGCCGCACCGTGGCGCAACGTCTCTCCGTGCTTCACGGCATCAACGCACCGGAGTTCTTCGACAAGGCGGTATTCAGTTCCCTGGTACTGACGCTGCGTGATGAAGGGTATATCAGCGACAGCGGCGACGCCGAACCGGCAGAGACGATGAAGGTCTATCAGTTGCTGGCGGAGTTGATTACGTCAGATGTACGTTTGACAATTGAGAGTGCGACGCAGGGTGAAGGGTAATCGGTGAGAGTTGCCGGATGCGGCGAAAACGCCTTATCCGGCCTACAATGACTTGCAAATTCAATAAATTGCGATGTGTTATGTAGGCCTGATAAGCGCAGCGCATCAGGCAGCTTTTCCCAGAAAAAAAGCCGGATGACCATGATCATCCGGCTTTTTTACATCATCAGAAATGCCAGTAACTCATTGCCAGCCCTAAAAACAGCACCAGGCCAACATAGTTATTATTCATAAATGCTTTAAAGCAGGCTTCGCGCTCGCGGTTGGCAATCAGTTTTTGTTGATAAACAAACAGCGCGCCAGCCACCAGAATTGACCAGTAATATCCCCAGCCTAAGCCATTTAACTCACCGATGATCGCCATCAGCGCCAGCACACCAACCTGCAAAATGCCAATAATCAACTTATCGTATTGACCGAACAAGATAGCGGTGGACTTAATGCCAATCTTCACGTCATCGTCACGGTCGACCATCGCATATTGCGTGTCGTAAGCCACCGCCCACAGAATATTGGCAAGGAACATCAGCCAGCAGCTTAACGGCACCGATTCACTCACAGCGGCAAAAGCCATTGGAATCGACCAACCAAACGCCGCACCCAGCACCACTTGTGGTAAATGGGTATACCGCTTCATAAACGGGTACACCCACGCCAACGCCAGTCCGGCAATCGACAACAGAATGGTCATCGTGTTCAGTGTCAATACCAGTAAGAACGAAATCAGCACCAGCACCACAAATAGCGTTCGCGCCTCTTTCTCCGTAACCGCACCACTGGGAAGCGGTCGGTTTGCTGTGCGCTTCACATGGCCATCAAATTTACGGTCAGCATAGTCATTCACCACGCACCCGGCGGCGCGCATCAGCCAGACGCCAGCGACGAACACCGCCAGAATCCAGAGTTGGGGAACACCTGGGGTCGCCACCCACAGCGCCCACAACGTTGGCCAGAGCAGCAGTAACGCGCCTATTGGCTTATCCGTACGCATTAAGCGATGAAACGCCAGCAGCTTATTCTGCGTCAGACTCCACTCCATATTTTTTTCCTCTTAGTACAACGGTGACGCCGGTAAAAACAGTTCAGTCAGCAACAGCGGCTTACCGCTTAATCGCAGGCGGGAACGGCGCCCCCAAAGTCCGGCATCACGGCCTATCTCAATAAAGTCCCGGGTTAATGTCGATGATGTGAACAGATAACGTCCTAATGGCGTTTTACCCAATTTTTGTAACGCCAGCTCAGGGCCACTTAATGTTGATACAGGGACGACGGTACGCCCGGCAAGCCAGGGTTCCCCATCGGCACATAGCAAAATTTCACGTAACCAGTAACGGGATTCTTTCGGCAGCAGCGGTAATTCTTCGGGGATTTCATTCTGTTCGACAAATCCTTCGCGGATCATCGTCACGCTCACCGTTTTTCCCTGCTGTTCAAAACGTTTAGTCATGGAATCTTCCAGCAACAACCAGTCGAGCAGTTGCGGTTCCAGCGCAGGGATCTCTGCAAAATAGCGCAGCGCACGCAGTTGCGTTAACGCGGGGTGTGACATGCCGAACTCTCCGTTACATAACGTAAAGGCATTGTATCGCAGAAAAGCGATAACGGGAGATGTAAAGCATATTAAGTGATCTAATACGCAACAATCACGCAACAATCACTGGGGGGAGAAAAAAAGGTGCGCCCGAAGACGCACCAGTTGTTGCAAAATCAGCACTGTGGGGCGTAATTACCCCTTGCCTTTTACACTGCTGATAAAGGTGGAACGGGCAGATGTCGATCCCAGACGTTCAGCTTCATCAAGCAGTTTTAACGCCTTATCAACATCACCTTTCGCGACAGCGTTTTTGATCGCGGTATTAAAATAACTTTCCGTGTCGTTGAGCATCGGTTCGCTTTTCTTCACCGGTGCCGGAGCAGGTGCAGCCACGGCTGGTGCCGCCGTGTTGCCTACCGTAACCGGAGCTGGAGCGGATGAACCAAATAGCGGTCCCACCAGCACACTGGAGCTGGAGTTCGTTTTCACTTTCAGTTTCAGTAAGCCATCGGTGGTATGACGAGCAACCGGGTCTGGAATATCAGGGATCGAGTTACCGACACCTTTTGCATAGGCTTTTGCCGGGTCGAGTAGTTGCGTCGTCTGCTGGAGATCTTTTTCCGTGGTAAAGACCAGAACATACAGTTTTTGCTGCCCCAACGCTGGTGTCAGACGCATCACTCCTTCCAGACGATCTGCGCTCATGACGCCTGGTTCCTGGTAGGTGAAATAACTGCTGGGGAAGAAGGCTGATGGGGTCATGCTCTGATCAAGAATCAGCACATTTGGCGCAAATACACTGGTTTGTTTGTTCACTTCGCTGGTCAGCGTAAGGGTCAGTTCGCCAATGTTTGCCGGAACGCTGTATGCCGCAACCGGGCCACTGATACCAGGAACGTTCAACCGCTGGCCGCCAGTCGCTAACTGGGTAGTCTGAGTTTTGGATTGATCGACTGGTGTCCAGGTTAATTGTTGTAGCGCGGCAGATGGAATAGCTGGTGCGTCACTGGTGTTTTGCGGTACGTAGTTGACGTCGGCGAGGCTAATTCCAGGCGCGCTCGCCAGCAACCCTGCTGATAAACAGAGGGCGATGAGACTTTTATTCATTTTCATTGTTTTCACCTCAAAATCTGGAGTTCAGCGGTAGCCAGGCAATAGCGCGCTAAACCGATAATCAGAGGGGCTTGCGCCCCTTATAGATAATGACAACGTGTTTTTATGCCGGATGCGGCGTAAACGCCTTATCCGGCCTACACATTGCTATTACCACCAGATTTCCATCTGGGCGCCGAAGGTCCACTCGTCGCTATCACCACGACCGAAGCTACCGCCTTCGAAGTTCGCCGGAACGGCTTTACCGTAGTTCGGGTTGGAAGAGGAACTACCGTTGTAGTCATAGCCCCATTTCTCATCCCACTTGGCGTAGGTCGCGAAGAGACGAATAGCCGGACGTGACCAGATGCTGTCGCCAGCCTGCCATTGTTGTGCGAGGGTAATTTTGTACTGATTGTTCTTGTCGCCAGTGCGCTGGGATTCGACGTTGTCGTAGCCGATCTCCATCAAGGTGCTCATGATTGGCGTCCACTTGTACATCGGGCGAATACCGACGGTCCACCACTTGGTGCCGTTATCGTTATCCCAGTTGATGTCCTGATACATACCCACGTACATCATGTCCCAGTTGTCGCCCATCGAGATCGCACCGTGATCAAGAATACGCAGCATGTGACCGTTGTTGTTGATGTTGTAGGCAAAGTGTTCGTTATCAAACGCGACGCCAGAGCCCTGCGACAGACCTTTACCCTGCGAGGTCATCGAATCAGTTGCGTACTGAACAACAAACTTGTTGAAGCCCTTCAGGATGCTCTGAGTATGTTCAGCAGTGAATAACCAACCGTCTTTCGATGCGCCATCAACCAGACGATAGTTATCACGCAGGTTAGCGCGACCGTAGTCGACACCCAGTTCTAAGGTTCCGCCTGGGTTGATTTCCATCTGCGCTAAACGCACGTCGAAGACATCGTTCGCGGTTTCGTTGGTGTAGTCATAGATATTGTTGCTGGCGAAAGAAGAAGAACCACCAGCTTCAGAAGAGCGGGTTGCTGCCAGAGAGAGCTTACCGAAGCCAACATCGATGTTTTCCAGACCGGCACCAGGACCAGAAATATCCCAGTAGTAGAAGTCGATCATATGAACGTCATGACGTTGATAGAAACGCTTACCCGCCCAGATGGTGGAACCTGGCAGCCATTCAATCAGGTTTTTACCCTGCACGTTCGCTTCACGGAAGGCCGGATCGGTGGCTTCCCAGTCATTCTGTTGTGCTACGGAATAGGCCACGTTAGTGTCGAAATAGAAGCTCTTATCGCCCTCTTTCCACACTTCCTGACCCAATTTTAATTCAGCATAAGTTTCACATTCGTTGCCAAGACGGTATTTACTTTGAGCACCAGTGGTCTGGAAACACTGTTGTTCACCGCCACTCCCTGTCCAGCCGATACCGGAACGAGCGTAACCGTGGAAATCCACAGCCATTGCCTGAGCAGACATTACGCCCGCTGCGACGGCAACCGCCAGAGGAAGTTTGCGCAGAGTAATCATCATTCTATCTCCTGAGTCATTGCTTTTCTTTTTTCACATCACCTGTCACAGGTTTTGTGTCTTTTGTAGGGTGCTTAAACGCCCGGCTCCTGATGCAGTCGACGACATGCAGTGCCATCCTCACGGAACAGATGGCAACGCTCTGGCGGCAGGCCGATAGCGAATGTGGCACCTTCTTCTACCAACACCACGTCAGACTGGCGGTACACCAGGTTTTGACGAATGGAAGGGATCTGGATATGAATTTGGGTTTCGTTGCCGAGTTGCTCGACGACCTGAACTTCACCTTCAAGGATGACGTCGGCGATATCACTTGGCAGTAGATGTTCCGGGCGAATGCCCAGTGACATGTTGGCTCCGACCTGAACGTTGTGGCTTTCAACCGGAAGCCAGACTTGCTGGAGGTTTGGCATCGGCAGCTCAACCTGAACTTGATCGATTGCAACGGCGGTCACTTTTACCGGCAAGAAGTTCATTTTCGGCGAACCAATAAAACCGGCGACAAAGCGGTCCGCCGGATAGTGATACAGTTCGAGGGGTTTCCCGACCTGCGCCACGCGCCCGGCATCCAGCACCACGATTTTATCGGCCAGCGTCATCGCCTCGACCTGATCGTGGGTGACGTAAATCATCGTGCGGCCCAGACGTTTATGCAGGCGGGAGATTTCGATACGCATCTGCACACGCAGCGCAGCGTCAAGGTTGGATAGCGGTTCATCAAGTAAAAACACGCTTGGCTCTGCCACCAGCGTTCGACCAATCGCCACTCGCTGACGCTGCCCGCCGGAGAGCGCCTTCGGTTTGCGATCCAGCAAATGCGCCAGTTGCAGTACTTCCGCCACCTGGTTAACGCGCTGGTTGATCACCTCTTTCTTCGCGCCCGCCAGTTTCAGGCCAAAGGACATGTTTTCTGCCACTGACAGATGGGGATAGAGCGCATAGGACTGGAACACCATGCCGACGCCGCGTTCGGCTGGCGGGGTGTCGTTCATTCGTTTCTCACCGATGAACAGGTCGCCGCTGGTAATTGTCTCAAGGCCGGCAATCATGCGCAGTAACGTTGATTTACCGCAGCCAGATGGCCCGACAAACACCACAAATTCGCCTTCGTGGATCTCGAGATTGATATCTTTCGATACCACGACCTCACCCCAGGCCTTCGTTACATTTTGCAGCTGTACGCTCGCCATGCCCTTCTCCCTTCGTTACAACCTGTCATCGACAGCAACATTCATGATGCGGTGACTATGCTTGATCGACAGATAGCTTAAATCCTCCACCCCCAGGCTTTTTTATGGGGGAGGAGGCGGGAGGATGAGAAGGTGGTGTCTGCGTACTAATCCGAAGGAAAGTAAGGAAATTCGTGATGTTGCTTGCAAAAAACATGGCGATTTTGTGTGCGCCCTCCCGCAATACTGCCGTTTCTGCGACATGGATCACACAAAACGAAGGTGGGGCGTAGGGGCAAGGAGGATGGAAAGAGGTTGCCGTATAAAGAAACTAGAGTCCGTTTAGGCGTTTTCACAAGCACTTCACCAACAAGGACCAGAGATTATGAAAATAAAAACAGGTGCACGCATCCTCGCATTATCTGTTTTAACGACGATGATGTTTTCCGCCTCGGCTCTCGCCAAAATCGAAGAAGGTAAGCTGGTAATCTGGATCAACGGCGATAAAGGCTACAACGGCCTTGCTGAAGTCGGTAAGAAATTCGAGAAAGATACCGGAATTAAAGTCACCGTTGAGCATCCGGATAAGCTGGAAGAGAAATTCCCCCAGGTTGCGGCAACTGGCGATGGTCCGGACATCATCTTCTGGGCGCACGACCGCTTTGGCGGCTATGCCCAGTCTGGTCTGTTAGCTGAAATCTCTCCGGACAAAGCGCTCCAGGACAAGATTTATCCATTCACCTGGGATGCAGTGCGTTTTAACGGCAAACTCATTGCTTACCCGGTTGCAGTTGAAGCGTTATCGCTGATTTATAACAAAGATCTGCTGCCGAACCCGCCAAAAACCTGGGAAGAGATCCCAGCGCTGGATAAAGAACTAAAAGCGAAAGGTAAGAGCGCGCTGATGTTCAACCTGCAAGAACCGTACTTTACCTGGCCGCTGATTGCTGCCGACGGTGGTTATGCGTTCAAGTATGAAAACGACAAATACAACGTGAAAGACGTTGGCGTGGATAACGCTGGCGCGAAAGCGGGTCTGACCTTCCTGGTTGATCTGATTAAAAACAAACACATGAATGCGGATACTGACTACTCCATTGCAGAGGCAGCCTTTAACAAAGGTGAAACTGCGATGACCATTAATGGTCCGTGGGCATGGTCTAACATCGACACCAGCAAAGTGAACTACGGTGTGACGATGCTGCCAACCTTCAAGGGACAACCGTCCAAACCGTTCGTTGGCGTGCTGAGCGCAGGCATTAACGCGGCCAGTCCGAACAAAGAGCTGGCGAAAGAGTTCCTCGAAAACTACCTGCTGACCGACGAAGGTCTGGAAGCGGTGAATAAAGACAAACCGCTGGGTGCCGTGGCGCTGAAGTCTTACCAGGATCAGCTGGCGAAAGATCAACGTATCGCCGCCACTATGGATAACGCCAAGAACGGTGAAATCATGCCGAACATCCCGCAGATGTCCGCCTTCTGGTATGCCGTGCGTACCGCAGTAATCAACGCAGCCAGTGGTCGTCAGACCGTTGATGCCGCGCTGAAAGATGCACAGGGTCGTATCACTAAGTAATGCTTGAAATGCCGGATGCGGCGTAAACGCCTTATCTGCCTACGAAAACGAAACGTATGTAGGCCTGATAAGACGCACCTGCGTCGCATCAGGCATTGATTGCCGGATGCGGCGTAAACGCCTTATCCGGCCTACGAAGCCGAAACGTATGTAGGCCTGATAAGACGCATCTGCGTCGCATCAGGCAGTTGTTGCCGGAT
>NZ_VCDZ01000025.1:0-43197 GCF_005845405.1 Escherichia sp. E4930
AGATGCCTGATGCGACGCTCGCGCGTCTTATCATGCCTACAAATTCCCGCACCCTCCGTAGGCCGGATAAGGCGTTTACGCCGCATCCGGCAACGGTGCCAGATGCCTGATGCGACGCTCGCGCGTCTTATCAGGCTTCCCTCTCATCTGTACAAATTTCGAACTACACTTAACTGGCTTCTCTTAACTGAGGTCACCATCATGCCGTTAAGTCCCTACATCTCTTTTGCCGGTAACTGTGCCGACGCAATTGCTTATTATCAACGCACATTGGGCGCGGAACTGCTCTATAAAATCAGCTTCGGGGAAATGCCGAAATCAGCGCAGGACAGCGCCGAAGGCTGCCCTTCTGGTATGCAATTTCCCGATACCGCCATCGCCCATGCTAACGTGCGTATTGCCGGAAGCGATATCATGATGAGCGATGCCATGCCGTCAGGAAAAGCCAGCTACTCCGGCTTTACGCTGGTGCTCGATTCACAACAGGTCGAAGAAGGAAAACGCTGGTTTGATAACCTTGCAGCTAACGGAAAAATCGAAATGGACTGGCAGGAAACTTTCTGGGCGCATGGCTTCGGCAAAGTCACCGATAAATTTGGCGTGCCGTGGATGATTAATGTCGTTAAACAACAACCAGCGCAATAACCCGCCGGGAGGCCCGCCCTCCCGCACTGTCATCGAATTCCCGTTAACTCTTCATCTGTTAGTCACTTTTAATTAACAAAATCGTCACAATAATCCGCCACGATGGAGCCACTTTTTTAGGGAGGCTGCATCATGCAAACGATTATCCGTGTCGAGAAGCTCGCCAAAACCTTCAATCAGCATCAGGCGCTGCACGCGGTTGATCTGAACATTCATCATGGTGAAATGGTGGCTCTGCTTGGGCCGTCGGGTTCCGGCAAATCCACCCTTTTACGTCACTTAAGCGGTTTGATTACCGGCGATAAATCTGTCGGTAGCCATATCGAGCTGCTGGGCCGCACTGTCCAGCGCGAAGGCCGTCTGGCCCGCGATATCCGCAAAAGCCGCGCCCATACCGGCTACATCTTCCAACAATTCAACCTCGTGAATCGCCTGAGCGTACTGGAAAACGTGCTGATTGGCGCGCTCGGCAGCACGCCATTCTGGCGCACCTGTTTTAGCTGGTTCACCCGCGAGCAGAAACAGCGGGCGTTACAGGCGCTGACCCGCGTTGGCATGGTGCATTTTGCCCATCAACGCGTTTCTACGCTCTCCGGCGGCCAGCAGCAACGTGTGGCGATTGCCCGTGCGCTGATGCAGCAGGCGAAAGTGATTCTGGCCGATGAACCCATCGCCTCGCTGGACCCGGAATCCGCCCGCATCGTGATGGACACCCTGCGCGACATCAATCAGAACGACGGCATTACCGTGGTCGTCACGCTGCATCAGGTGGATTACGCCCTGCGCTACTGCGAACGCATCGTCGCGCTGCGCCAGGGGCACGTCTTCTACGACGGCAGCAGCCAACAGTTTGATAACGAACGTTTTGACCATCTCTACCGCAGCATTAATCGCATCGAAGAGAACGCGAAAGCTGCCTGACATCCCCATCATTGAGGAAAACGAATGAACGCTAAGATAATTGCCTCGCTGGCCTTCACCAGCATGTTCAGCCTCAGCACCCTGTTAAGCCCGGCGCACGCCGAAGAGCAGGAAAAGGCACTGAATTTCGGCATTATTTCAACGGAATCACAGCAAAACCTGAAACCGCAATGGACGCCATTCTTACAGGATATGGAGAAGAAGCTGGGCGTGAAAGTGAACGCCTTCTTTGCCCCGGACTATGCGGGCATCATCCAGGGAATGCGCTTCAACAAAGTGGATATCGCCTGGTACGGCAACCTGTCGGCAATGGAAGCGGTGGATCGCGCCAACGGCCAGGTCTTCGCCCAGACGGTCGCGGCGGATGGATCGCCGGGTTACTGGAGCGTGTTGATCGTCAACAAAGACAGCCCGATCAATAACCTGAACGATCTGCTGGCGAAGCGGAAAGATCTCACCTTCGGCAATGGCGATCCTAACTCCACCTCTGGCTTCCTCGTCCCCGGTTACTACGTCTTTGCCAAAAACAATATCTCCGCCAGCGACTTCAAGCGCACCGTCAACGCCGGGCATGAAACCAACGCGCTGGCCGTCGCCAACAAGCAGGTGGATGTCGCCACAAACAACACCGAAAACCTCGACAAGCTGAAAACCTCCGCGCCAGAGAAACTGAAAGAACTGAAGGTGATCTGGAAGTCGCCGCTGATCCCAGGCGATCCGATCGTCTGGCGCAAAAATCTTTCCGAAACCACCAAAGACAAGATCTACGACTTCTTTATGAATTACGGCAAAACGCCGGAAGAGAAAGCGGTGCTGGAGCGCCTGGGCTGGGCGCCGTTCCGCGCTTCCAGCGACCTGCAACTGGTACCGATTCGCCAGCTCGCGCTGTTTAAAGAGATGCAGGGCGTTAAGAGCAATAAAGGACTGAATGAGCAGGACAAGCTGGCGAAAACCACCGCCATTCAGGCACAGCTGGATGACCTGGACCGACTGAACAACGCGTTAAGCGCGATGAGTTCGGTGAGTAAAGCGGTGCAGTAAATCGTAAGTCGGATAAGACGCCCCGGTGTCGCATCCGACAATGTGCAGACGTTGATGCCGGATGCGGTGCAAGCACCTTATCCGGCCTACAGACCGGAGCCAAACATGCAAACCATCACCATCGCCCCACCCAAGCGCAGCTGGTTCTCGCTTCTGAGCTGGGCCGTTGTTCTCGCCGTGCTGGTCGTCTCGTGGCAGGGCGCGGAAATGGCCCCACTCACGCTGATTAAAGACGGTGGCAACATGGCGACGTTCGCCGCCGACTTCTTCCCGCCCGATTTCAGCCAGTGGCAGGATTACCTCACCGAAATGGCCGTCACGCTGCAAATCGCCGTCTGGGGCACCGCGCTGGCAGTGGTTCTCTCTATCCCCTTCGGTCTGATGAGCGCCGAAAACCTGGTGCCGTGGTGGGTTTACCAACCCGTACGACGCCTGATGGACGCCTGCCGCGCCATTAACGAAATGGTCTTCGCCATGCTCTTCGTGGTCGCCGTCGGCCTCGGCCCGTTC
Source organism: Escherichia sp. E4930 (assembly GCF_005845405.1). NCBI lineage: Bacteria > Pseudomonadati > Pseudomonadota > Gammaproteobacteria > Enterobacterales > Enterobacteriaceae > Escherichia > Escherichia sp. E4930. The sequence goes on from NZ_VCDZ01000025.1 coordinate 3,118, forward strand.
GCTGGCGTGCTGGCGCTGTTTATCCACACCACCGGCGTGCTCTCCAAACTGCTTTCTGAAGCGGTGGAAGCGATTGAACCCGGCCCGGTGGAAGGCATTCGCGCGACCGGCGCCAACAAGCTGGAAGAGATCCTCTACGGCGTACTGCCACAGGTCATGCCACTACTGATTTCCTACTCCCTCTATCGCTTCGAATCCAACGTCCGTTCGGCGACCGTTGTCGGCATGGTCGGCGCGGGCGGTATCGGCGTCACGCTGTGGGAAGCGATTCGCGGTTTCCAGTTCCAGCAAACCTGCGCCCTGATGGTGCTGATTATCGTCACGGTCAGCCTGCTGGATTTCCTCTCTCAACGGTTGCGTAAGCACTTTATCTGATAAGCGAGGCATTGATAGCTATGCACTTGTCTACACATCCGACCAGCTACCCAACACGCTATCAGGAGATAGCCGCAAAACTTGAGCAGGAGCTTCGTCAACACTACCGCTGCGGCGACTATCTTCCCGCCGAGCAGCAACTGGCGGCGCGCTTTGAGGTGAATCGCCACACCCTGCGCCGCGCCATCGACCAACTGGTGGAAAAAGGCTGGGTACAGCGCCGTCAGGGCGTCGGCGTGCTGGTGCTGATGCGCCCGTACGATTATCCGCTCAACGCCCAGGCGCGTTTTAGCCAGAACCTGCTGGACCAGGGCAGCCACCCCACCAGCGAAAAACTGCTGTCGGTGCTGCGCCCCGCCTCCGGTCACGTCGCTGACGCGCTGGGGATAACCGAGGGGGAGAACGTCATCCACCTGCGCACCCTGCGTCGGGTCAACGGCGTCGCGCTCTGTTTAATCGACCACTACTTTGCGGACCTCACCCTCTGGCCGACGCTGCGACGCTTCGACAGCGGCTCGCTGCACGATTTTCTGCGCGAGCAAACGGGGATTGCGCTGCGCCGCAGCCAGACGCGGATCAGCGCCCGCCGCGCCCAGGCCAAAGAGTGCCAGCGTCTTGAAATCCCGAATATGTCGCCGCTGCTGTGCGTGCGCACCCTTAACCACCGTGACGGTGAAAGCAGCCCGGCGGAGTACTCCGTCAGCCTGACGCGCGCCGACATGATTGAATTCACTATGGAGCACTGAATGCACGCAGATACCGCGACCCGCCAGCACTGGATGTCCGTGCTGGCGCACAGCCAACCGGCTGAACTGGCAGCCCGCCTGAACGCGCTGAACATCACCGCCGACTATGACGTTATCCGCGCCGCCGAAACTGGCCTGGTACAGATTCAGGCGCGGATGGGCGGTACCGGCGAACGTTTTTTTGCCGGCGACGCCACGCTGACCCGCGCCGCCGTGCGCCTGACTGACGGCACGCTCGGCTACAGCTGGGTGCTGGGGCGTGATAAACAGCACGCCGAACGCTGCGCACTGATTGACGCGCTGATGCAGCAATCTCGCCACTTTCAAAACTTATCAGAAACCCTTATTGCCCCGCTGGATGCTGACCGTATGGCACGCATTGCCGCACGCCAGGCCGAAGTGAACGCCAGCCGGGTCGACTTCTTTACGATGGTTCGCGGAGATAACGCATGACCCTGGAAACCGCTTTTATGCTTCCCGTGCAGGATGCCCAGCACAGTTTTCGTCGCCTGTTAAAGGCCATGAGCGAGCCGGGCGTGATTGTCGCCCTGCATCAGCTCAAACGCGGCTGGCAGCCGCTGAATATCGCCACCACCAGCGTGCTGCTCACGCTGGCCGATAACGACACGCCGGTGTGGCTTTCCGCGCCATTAAGTAACGATATCGTCAGCCAGAGCCTGCGTTTTCATACCAACGCGCCGCTGGTCAATCAACCGGAACAGGCGACCTTCGCGGTGACGGATGAGGCGATTTCCAGCGAACAGCTCAACGCCCTTTCCAGCGGCACCGCCGTTGCGCCAGAAGCGGGCGCGACGCTGATTTTACAGGTCGCCAGCCTGAGCGGCGGGCGCATGCTGCGCCTTACCGGCGCGGGTATTGCCGAAGAACGAATGATCGCCCCGCAGCTACCGGAGTGCGTTCTGCACGAACTCACCGAGCGCCCGCACCCGTTCCCGCTCGGCATCGACCTGATCCTGACCTGCGGCGAGCGCCTGCTGGCTATCCCGCGAACCACTCATGTGGAGGTGTGCTGATGTACGTTGCCGTGAAAGGGGGCGAAAAGGCGATCGACGCCGCCCACGCCCTGCAAGAAAGCCGACGCCGGGGCGATACTGATTTGCCTGAACTGAGCGTCGCCCAGATTGAACAGCAGCTTAATCTCGCGGTGGATCGCGTGATGACTGAAGGCGGCATTGCCGACCGCGAACTGGCAGCGCTGGCGCTGAAACAGGCCAGCGGCGATAACGTTGAAGCAATTTTCCTGCTGCGCGCCTACCGCACCACGCTGGCAAAACTGGCGGTGAGCGAGCCGCTCGACACCACCGGGATGCGTCTCGAACGCCGTATCTCCGCCGTTTATAAAGACATTCCCGGCGGCCAGCTGCTTGGCCCAACCTACGACTACACCCATCGCCTGCTCGATTTTACCCTGCTGGCAAACGGCGAAGCGCCAACGCTGACCACCGCCGACAGCGAGCAAGCCCCGTCGCCGCACGTTTTCAGTCTGCTGGCGCGTCAGGGGCTGGCGAAGTTTGAAGAAGAGAGCGGCGCACAGCCGGATGACATCACCCGCACGCCGCCGGTTTACCCCTGTTCACGTTCTTCCCGTTTGCAGCAGTTAATGCGTGGCGACGAAGGCTACTTGCTGGCGCTGGCCTACTCCACCCAGCGCGGTTACGGGCGCAATCACCCGTTCGCAGGCGAAATCCGCAGCGGCTATATCGACGTGTCGATTGTGCCGGAAGAGCTGGGATTTGCGGTGAACGTCGGCGAATTGCTGATGACCGAGTGTGAAATGGTTAACGGTTTTATCGACCCGCCGGATGAGCCGCCGCACTTCACGCGCGGCTACGGGCTGGTGTTCGGTATGAGCGAACGTAAAGCGATGGCGATGGCGCTGGTTGACCGCGCTCTGCAAGCCCCGGAGTACGGCGAGCACGCGACAGGCCCGGCGCAGGATGAAGAGTTCGTGCTGGCGCATGCCGACAACGTCGAAGCCGCAGGCTTTGTCTCGCACCTCAAACTCCCGCACTACGTCGATTTCCAGGCCGAACTGGAGCTACTCAAACGTCTGCAACAGGAGCAGAACCATGGCTAATCTGAGCGGCTACAACTTTGCGTACCTCGACGAGCAGACCAAACGCATGATCCGCCGCGCCATCTTAAAAGCGGTGGCGATCCCCGGTTATCAGGTGCCGTTTGGCGGGCGCGAGATGCCGATGCCGTACGGTTGGGGAACCGGCGGCATACAGCTCACCGCCAGCGTGATTGGCGAAAGCGACGTGTTGAAGGTGATTGACCAGGGCGCGGATGACACCACCAACGCCGTGTCGATTCGCAACTTCTTTAAGCGCGTGACCGGGGTAAATACCACCGAACGCACGGATGATGCGACGCTTATCCAGACGCGCCACCGCATCCCCGAAACGCCGCTGACCGAAGATCAGATAGTTATCTTCCAGGTGCCGATCCCGGAACCGCTACGCTTCATTGAGCCGCGCGAAACGGAGACCCGCACCATGCACGCGCTGGAGGAGTATGGTGTGATGCAGGTGAAGCTGTATGAAGATATCGCCCGCTTCGGTCATATCGCCACCACCTATGCCTATCCAGTGAAAGTGAACGGACGCTACGTCATGGACCCGTCGCCGATCCCGAAATTCGATAACCCAAAAATGGACATGATGCCCGCCCTGCAACTGTTCGGCGCGGGGCGTGAGAAGCGCATCTATGCGGTGCCGCCGTTTACCCGCGTGGAAAGCCTCGATTTCGACGATCACCCGTTCACTGTCCAGCAGTGGGATGAGCCGTGCGCGATTTGCGGATCGACCCACAGCTATCTCGACGAAGTGGTGCTGGATGACGCCGGAAACCGCATGTTTGTCTGCTCCGATACCGATTATTGCCGCCAACAGAGCGAGGCGAAAAGCCAATGAATCAACCGTTACTTTCGGTCAATAACCTGACCCACCTTTACGCGCCGGGCAAAGGCTTTAGCGATGTCTCTTTTGATTTATGGCCGGGGGAAGTGCTGGGCATTGTCGGGGAGTCCGGCTCCGGGAAGACCACGCTGCTGAAATCAATCTCCGCCCGCCTGACGCCGCAACAGGGGGAGATTTACTACGAGAACCGTTCCCTCTATGGCATGAGCGAAGCCGACCGCCGCCGCCTGCTGCGCACCGAATGGGGCGTGGTGCATCAGCATCCGCTCGACGGCCTGCGCCGCCAGGTGTCGGCAGGCGGCAATATCGGCGAGCGGCTGATGGCGACCGGGGCGCGTCATTACGGCGACATTCGCGCCACCGCGCAGAAGTGGCTGGAAGAGGTGGAAATTCCCGCCAACCGGATCGACGACCTGCCGACAACGTTTTCCGGCGGCATGCAGCAGCGTTTGCAGATCGCCCGCAACCTGGTGACGCATCCGAAGCTGGTGTTTATGGATGAACCGACCGGCGGGCTGGATGTGTCGGTACAGGCACGCCTGCTCGATCTGCTGCGCAGCCTGGTGGTGGAGCTGAATCTGGCAGTGGTAATTGTCACCCACGATCTGGGCGTCGCCCGCCTGCTGGCGGACCGTTTGCTGGTGATGAAGCAGGGGCAAGTGGTGGAGAGTGGGTTAACCGACCGTGTGCTCGACGACCCGCATCATCCGTATACCCAGCTGCTGGTGTCATCGGTTTTGCAGAATTGAGTGCAACACCCTGCGCGCTGGTCCCCTCACCCCGGCCCTCTCCCCAGAGGGAGAGGGAGAAAAACGTGCCGTATTCAACACCACGCACAATCGGTCCCCTCGCCCCTTCGGGGAGAGGGTTAGGGTGAGGGGCAATGTGTGCACCGCTCCCCAATATGCGAACCACGAGGCGAAAAATGATTAACGTACAAAACGTCAGTAAAACCTTCATCCTGCACCAGCAAAACGGCGTGCGCCTGCCCGTCTTACAACGTGCCTCGCTCACCGTCAACGCGGGCGAATGCGTGGTGCTCCACGGCCACTCCGGCAGCGGAAAATCAACCCTGCTGCGCTCGCTGTACGCCAACTATCTGCCCGATGAAGGGCAAATCCAGATTAAACACGGCGACGAATGGGTAGACCTGGTCACCGCGCCAGCACGCAAAGTGGTGGAAATCCGCAAGACCACCGTCGGCTGGGTGAGCCAGTTTCTGCGCGTCATCCCGCGTATTTCGGCGCTGGAAGTGGTGATGCAGCCGCTGCTCGATACCGGCGTATCCCGTGAAGCCTGCGCCGCTAAAGCCGCGCGTCTGCTCACACGCCTGAACGTGCCGGAACGCCTGTGGCACCTTGCGCCATCCACCTTCTCCGGCGGCGAACAGCAGCGCGTCAACATCGCCCGCGGCTTTATCGTCGACTACCCCATTCTGCTGCTCGACGAACCTACCGCCTCGCTGGACGCCAAAAACAGCGCCGCCGTAGTGGAACTGATCCGCGAAGCCAAAGCCCGTGGCGCGGCCATCGTCGGCATCTTCCATGACGAAGCCGTACGCAATGACGTCGCCGACCGCCTGCACCCAATGGGAGCCTCTGCATGATTATCAATAACGTTAAGCTGGTGCTGGAAAACGAGGTGGTACACGGTTCGCTGGAAGTACAGGATGGCGAAATCCGCGCCTTTGCCGAAAGCCAGAGCCGCCTGCCGGACGCGATGGACGGCGAAGGCGGCTGGCTGCTGCCGGGGCTGATTGAGCTGCATACCGATAACCTCGATAAATTCTTCACCCCGCGCCCGAAGGTAGACTGGCCCGCCCACTCGGCGATGAGCAGCCACGATGCGCTGATGGTGGCGAGCGGCATCACCACCGTTCTGGACGCCGTGGCGATTGGTGATGTGCGCGACGGCGGCGATCGGCTGGAGAATCTGGAGAAGATGATCAACGCCATCGAAGAGACGCAGAAACGCGGCGTCAACCGCGCCGAGCACCGTCTGCACCTGCGCTGCGAACTGCCGCATCACACTACGCTGCCGCTGTTTGAAAAACTGGTGCAGCGCGAGCCAGTCACGCTGGTGTCGCTGATGGACCACTCACCGGGCCAGCGCCAGTTCGCCAACCGCGAGAAGTATCGCGAATATTATCAGGGCAAATACTCGCTCACCGATGCGCAGATGCAGCAGTATGAAGAGGAGCAGCTGGCGCTCGCCGCACGCTGGTCGCAGCCGAATCGCGAAACCATCGCCGCCCTGTGCCGCGCCCGACAAATTGCCCTCGCCAGCCACGATGATGCCACGCACGCGCACGTTGCCGAATCCCACCAGCTTGGCAGCGTGATCGCCGAATTTCCCACCACCTTCGAAGCGGCGGAAGCTTCGCGCAAGCATGGCATGAACGTACTGATGGGCGCGCCCAATATCGTGCGCGGCGGTTCGCACTCCGGCAACGTGGCGGCCAGTGAACTGGCGCAGCTTGGCCTGCTGGATATCCTCTCTTCCGACTACTACCCCGCCAGCCTGCTGGATGCGGCATTCCGCGTAGCTGACGACGACACTAACCGCTTCACGTTGCCGCAGGCGGTGAAGCTGGTGACCAAAAACCCGGCGCAGGCGCTTAATCTTCAGGATCGCGGGGTGATTGGCGAGGGTAAACGCGCCGACCTGGTGCTGGCGCATCGCAAGGGCAATCACATTCACATCGACCACGTCTGGCGTCAGGGGAAAAGGGTGTTTTGATGATGGGAAAACTGATTTGGTTGATGGGGCCGTCCGGCTCCGGGAAAGATAGCCTGCTGGCGGAACTCCGCCAGCGGGAACAGACGCAGTTACTGGTGGCGCATCGCTACATCACGCGCGATGCCAGCGCCGGAAGCGAAAACCATATCGCCCTGAGTGAGCGGGAGTTTTTTTCCCGCGCGGGGCAAAACCTGCTGGCCTTAAGCTGGCACGCTAATGGTCTGTATTATGGCATCGGCATCGAGATTGACCTCTGGCTACACGCCGGATTCGACGTGGTGGTCAACGGCTCACGCGCGCATCTACCGCAGGCGCGGGCGCGCTATCAATCGGCGCTGCTGCCCATTTGCTTACAGGTTTCGCCGGAGATCCTCCGCCAGCGCCTCGAAAACCGTGGCCGTGAAAACGCCAGTGAAATTAACGCCCGCCTGGCGCGCGCCGCCCGCTATACTCCGCAGGATTGCCATATGCTCAACAATGACGGCAGCCTGCGCCAGTCGGTCGACACGCTGCTGACGCTGATTCATCAGAAGGAGAAACACCATGCCTGCTTGTGAGCTTCGCCCGGCCACGCAGTACGATACCGACGCGGTTTACGCGCTGATTTGTGAGCTAAAACAGGCGGAGTTTGACCATCACGCGTTTCGCGTGGGCTTTAACGCCAACCTGCGCGACCCGAATATGCGCTACCATCTGGCGCTGCTGGATGGCGAAGTTGTCGGCATGATCGGCCTGCATTTGCAGTTTCATCTGCATCATGCCAACTGGATCGGCGAAATTCAGGAACTGGTGGTGATGCCGCAGGCGCGCGGTCTGAACGTTGGCAGCAAGTTGCTGGCATGGGCAGAAGAAGAAGCCCGCCAGGCCGGGGCCGAAATGACCGAGCTTTCGACCAACGTCAAGCGCCACGACGCGCACCGTTTTTACCTGCGCGAAGGCTACGAGCAGAGCCACTTCCGCTTCACGAAGGCGCTATAACATGAGCCTGACCCTCACGCTCACCGGCACCGGAGGCGCACAGGGCGTTCCGGCATGGGGCTGCGAGTGCGCGGCCTGCGCCAGAGCACGGCGCTCGCCGCAGTATCGCCGACAGCCATGCAGCGGCGTGGTGAAGTTTAACGAGGCTGTCACCCTGATCGACGCCGGGCGGCACGATCTCGCCGATCGCTGGTCGCCCGGATCGTTCCAGCAGTTTTTACTGACGCACTACCATATGGATCACGTCCAGGGGCTGTTTCCGCTGCGCTGGGGCGTGGGCGATGCGATCCCGGTCTACGGCCCGCCGGATGAACAGGGCTGCGACGATCTGTTTAAACATCCGGGCCTGCTTGATTTCAGCCACACGGTGGAACCGTTTGTGGTGTTTGATTTGCAGGGGTTGCAGGTCACACCGCTGCCGCTCAACCATTCGAAACTCACTTTCGGCTATTTACTGGAAACGGCGCACAGCCGGGTGGCGTGGCTGTCTGACACCGCTGGCCTGCCGGAAAAAACACAGAAATTTTTACTCAATAACCAGCCGCAGGTGATGGTGATTGATTGCAGCCACCCGCCGCGCGAGGATGCGCCGCGTAATCACTGCGATTTAAACACCGTGCTGGCGCTGAATGAGGTTATCCGCTCGCCGCGCGTGATTCTGACGCACATCAGCCACCAGTTTGATGCGTGGCTGATGGAGAACGCGCTGCCGTCAGGGTTTGAGGCCGGGTTTGATGGGATGGAGATTGGGGTAGCGTGATAGGGTTGGTCATGTGCGCGCTGGCCCCCTCACCGCTCATACTCATCTTCCATTCTCCGCTCTTCATCTTCCAGTTGCCGACGCTCCTGATCAAGCTGGCGCTGGCGATCGTCCAGCTGCCTGCGACGATCTTCAAACTGGCGGTGGCGGTCGTCATATTGTCTGCGCCGATCGTCGCTCACTTCACGCTGCCAGCCGTCGTCGCGCGAATCTTCATAGTCTCGCCCACGGTCAGGGTTATAAGCGTCGTTAATCGCCTGCTGAATATTGCCAATGGTGTCGTCGATAATATCGGCCTGGGCCGGAACGGTGGACAGCGTGAGCAGGGTGAAAAGAAAGAGCGTGGAGTAAGGTTTCATAAGCCAGTCTCTGCAATGGACTGGCTTAACGTTAGTTGAGTGTGAATGACCGGAGTAGCGGAGTAATCTCAAATTCGGTAAGGCGCAGACTCTTCCATTAGCTGGTTAGCTCGCTGTTTATTTTCCGCCACCAGCACAATGCCATGACATTTTTGATCCGGTGAAATACTCCAGATACGCTCTTCCGGAATGCAACCGCCATCGTAGATCACTTTCGTGCCATCGTAAGGCCAAAATGCCCCTTGTTCAGTGTCTAATACAAACACGGAAATCTGATCGGACTCGCGCGCGATCTTCTGCCAGAGCATCTTCCCGCCATCATATTGATCAAAATCGCTGATTAGCGTGATACCGCATTGCAGAATTAGCGCTTCATACAGCCGAGTAGCCAGACCCTTATCGCGCTCACCAGGAGAGACACAAATACCTTCCACCTGTACCAGATGCGAGTCTTCCCACCAGCGTTCAACGGCAATGATATTGCTGCCAAACTCTTTTTTACGTTGCAGGTCAAGAGCGGCAAGTACACGATGACGCGGCACGCCTGCAAAAACTTCAATGTCCGCTTCAATGATGGCCGCTCTTGGCGTCTGGTTGTCATAAATTACCTGTAACAGACGTCCAGAAAGCTCGATCTCTTCCACCACGCGAAAAGAACGAGCAACCGTCATAGGGCTATAGGTGGTTGGCATCACGATCATATGTGAATCGCCTCTTGTCAGTACTGGCATAATTCCTTTTATATCCCATTCAGAACAGAATTGCTCACAATAGCAGCACGTTTGCTTCAGGCCTCTTGATAAATTCTGAAAATCATCCCTCAATTTGCCCCAGCGCCTGCGCCAGCTGCGCGCGGGTAAAAGGTTTGCGCAGTAGCGCCACATCGGGCAGCGCGGGGTTATGGCTGGGGCGTAAATCCTGGCCGCTGATGAGTAGCAGCGTCAGGTGCGGGTAAAGTTTGCGGGCTGCATTGACCACTTCTGCGCCGCTCATACCGCCTGGGAGCATTAAGTCACTGATAAAGACATCGATTTCCGTTGATGCCGCCAGCAGGTCCAGCGCCTGTTCGCCGCTGCTCGCTTCCAGCGTCAAATAGCCCAACAGGTGCAACTGCTCGCAGATGGTCTGGCGCACCGCGGCTTCATCTTCCAGCACTAACACCAGTTTATCGCCGCTGACGGCTGTCTGCTCTACCACCGCTGGCAATACGTTTTTCTCCGCCACCAGCGCGCGGGGAAGCTGTAATCTGACCGTTGTTCCTTGCCCTGGCGCGCTTTCAATTTCCACGCGCCCGCCGGACTGGCGCACGAACCCATAGACCATCGACAAGCCCAGACCGCTGCCACTGCCCGTCTGTTTAGTGGTAAAGAACGGCTCGAACACCTGGCTTTTCACCGCCTGCGACATACCACAGCCATGATCGATAACCTCCAGCGCCACCATGTCCTGTCGCTGCCCACTGCTGCGGGTGACACGCTGATTCCAGGTGCGAATTTTGATGATTCCCGTCTGCCCTTCCATCGCATCGCGGGCGTTCACTACCAGGTTGATGATGGCGTTTTCCAGTTGGCTGACGTCAATCCACGCGGGCCACGCCGGAGACTGAGCTTCAATCTCCAGCGCCAGGGTTGCCGGTAAGGAGTGGCGCATTAATTCGCTTAACTCTTCCAGCAGAGTTTTCAGTTCAACGGCTTGCGGATGTAAGGACTGCTTGCGGGAAAACGCCAGTAGCCGCTGGGTCAGTAGCGCCCCACGTTCGGCGGCTTGCAGCGCCCGCTGTATTCGCGGCGCGTCGGGAGAGTCCGTGTTCACCAGCTCCAGGCTGCCAATGATCACCGCCAGTAGATTATTAAAATCATGCGCCAGCCCGCCCGTCAGTTGCCCGACCGCTTTCAACTTCTGGCTGTGCAATAGCGCCTCTTCCAGCCCCTGCCGCTCGGTTTGGGCAATCTCCATCTGCGTGGTTTTCTCTTTCAACAGCCGGGATGTTCGTTCGAGTGATGCGGTATTGCGGGCGAAGACGTTAAAGGCACGCGCCAGTTCACCCAACTCATCGCGCCGCTGTAGCGCCGGAAAAGTGACGTCCGCTTCGCCGTGCGCCAGGCGGCTCATGGCGCGGGAAATCGCCGTCAGGTTAGAGCCGAGATTGCGATAGATATACCAACCTGCAAACGCGGTGATCACCACCGCTAACAGGGCGAAAATCATGATCACCCTCTCGCCAGAGCGCAGATCCTGGTAACTTTGCGCCACCCGCTGACCGGAGAGCGTCGCTACCTGTTCGGCATAATGGTTAATGTCACTATTGAGGATCGCCACCAGCGCTTTGATGTGGAACATATACCAGCTGATCGCCAGATCGCTTTGCTCGAGAGCTGCCGAAAGTGGCGCCAGCTTGCGCAGTTCATCATTGAAATCAGTGAGTAGCGTATTAACCAATGGCGTATTGCTGTGGGTCGGCAGCGCAGACATCACCCCGACCAGTTGATGAATAATCGCCTGCGGCGCGGGCGTGGCAATAGCAGCAACAATCAGTCGGTTCATCTCGTTAAGTAAAATGTCATCTTCCGCGTGAGTGACTTTTTGCAAATGCCGCAGATAACTTAAGTTTTGATATAGCGAACTTAACAGCGCGTTACGCTCCAGATGCCGCCTTTGCCCGCGCTCCAGCATTCCGCCGACGCTGGTTTGCAGTTCGTTGCTACGCGTGATGATTCGCGTCACCAGCCCGGCGTCCTGTTGCGCTAAAGGCGCGTCCGCCAGTTGTTCAAGCGAGCTTTTTAACGCCCGCTGTGTCTCCTGCAATCGCTCGGCCTCGCCTTTATATTCCAGCGCTCCCACCACCTGCGACAATCGCACCGCCGCCGTCGCCACGTTTGCCGTGTCGCGCGCCAGATTCAGGCTGCCGGTCATATCATCCACCGTTTGCTGCTGCACCTGCTCCTGCATCTGGCTGGCATGGCGAAAGCCCATTACCGCCACGCCGCTGACCATCAGCGTCACCGCCACCACCAGCAAATTTAAAAGCAGCAATCGCCCGCGCGCGCTGGCAAAAAAGTGACGTCCGGGGTGCGCCATATCACGCTCCGTAAAGAAAAATCGCAATATGACAAATATGAACGGCTTCTGACATTTTGCATTTACTTTCCTGTGATGGAGTGCTGATATCGACAACCTCGCAGGAGTCCACCATGAACAGCACGCCGGTTCTGGAGATGCGCAATATTGCCAAAGCCTTCGGCAAATTTTATGCGCTCAAGGGGGTGGATTTGACGGTTTACCCTGGCGAGATCCATGCCCTGATGGGGGAAAACGGCGCCGGAAAAAGCACGCTGATGAAGGTGCTGGCGGGGGCGTATACCGCCACCAGCGGCGAGATCCTGATTGACGGCAAGCCCTTTCACATTCGCACGCCAAAAGATGCTTTAAGCGCCGGTATTACGCTGATTTATCAGGAGATGCAGCTGGCACCCAATTTGACGGTGGCAGAGAACATTTTCCTCGGCAGCGAGCTTTCCCACGGCGGGCTGGTGCAGCGTAAAGAGATGCTGGTGCAGGCGCAAAAAGTGATCGACCGCCTCGGCGCGCAGTTTAGCGCCAGCGATAAAGTCATGACGCTGACCATTGCCGAGCAACAACAGGTCGAAATCGCCCGCGCGCTGCATCGCAACAGCCGCATTCTAGTGATGGACGAACCTACCGCCGCCCTCTCCTCGCGTGAAACTCACCGCCTGTTTGAACTGATTATGCGGCTGCGTGATGAAGGGATGGCGATTATCTATATCAGCCACCGCATGGCGGAAGTGTATGAGCTTTCCGATCGCGTCAGCGTGCTGCGCGACGGGCAATACGTTGGCAGCCTGACCCGCGACAATCTCAACGCCGCTGAACTGGTGCGGATGATGGTCGGCAGGCCACTGAGCGATCTGTTCAATAAAGAGCGCGATATCCCGCTCGGCAAAGCCCGCCTGAATGTTCACCACCTGACCGACGGTGGCAAAGTGCAGCCGAGCAGTCTGCTGGTGCGTTCCGGCGAAATTGTCGGCCTCGCCGGGCTGGTGGGAGCCGGACGTTCCGAACTGGCGCAGTTGATCTTCGGCGTGCATAAAGCGACGAGCGGAATGATTGAAGTCGATGGCGAACCGGTGGTGATCCACTCCCCGCGCGAAGCTATCGATCTTGGCATTGGTTTTCTCACCGAAAATCGCAAAGAACAAGGTTTGTTCCTTGAAATGGCGGCAGCCGAAAACATCACCATGGCGACCCTGGAGCGCGATGCCAGCTGGGGAATGCTCAATCGCAAAAAAGCACAAACCATCTCCGATGACGCCATCAAGTTGCTCAACATTCGCGTGCCTCATGCCCAGGTGCGAGCGGGCGGGCTTTCGGGCGGCAATCAGCAAAAACTGTTGATCTCCCGCTGGGTGGCAATTGGCCCACGCATTTTACTGCTCGACGAACCCACGCGCGGCGTGGACGTCGGCGCAAAAAGCGAGATCTACCGGATCATGAACGAGATGGCGCGCAAGGGCGTGGCGATCCTGATGATCTCCAGCGAACTGCCGGAGATAGTCGGCATGAGCGATCGCGTTTATGTGATGCGCGAAGGCAGCATTGCCGGTGAGTTAAACGGCAAAAACATCACCCAGGAAAACATTATGACCTTAGCGACTGGCGTCAACGACGCCCATTCCCAGGCGGTGCCCTCATGATGACCTCTGCAAAGACCTCTGCCAAAAAAATGCTGATGAGCGATCTGATGCAAACGGTCGGCATTTTGCCCATTTTGATCCTGATCGTGGCGGTATTTGGCTTTATCGCGCCGAACTTTTTTACCGAAAGTAACCTGCTGAATATTACCCGCCAGGCGTCGATCAACATTGTGCTGGCGGCGGGGATGACCTTCATCATTTTGACTGGCGGGATCGACCTTTCCGTGGGATCAATTCTCGGCACCACGGCGGTGGCGGCGATGGTCGTCTCCCTTAGCCCGGAGTTCGCCATGCTGTCGATTCCAGCGGCGCTGATGCTCGGCCTGCTGCTGGGGTTATTCAACGGCGCGCTGGTGGCCTTTGCCGGATTGCCACCGTTTATCGTCACGCTCGGCACCTATACGGCGCTGCGCGGGGCGGCGTATCTGCTGGCGGACGGCACCACGGTCATCAACTCCAACATTAATTTCGAGTGGATAGGTAATAACTATCTCGGGCCTGTCCCGTGGCTGGTGGTGATTGCCCTCGCAGTGATTGTGCTGTGCTGGTTTATTCTGCGCCGCACCACGCTTGGCGTTCATATCTACGCCGTCGGCGGCAATATGCAGGCGGCACGTCTTACCGGCATTAAGGTCTGGCTGGTGCTGCTGTTTGTTTATGGCATGAGCGGCCTGCTTTCAGGGCTTGGCGGGATTATGAGCGCCTCGCGGCTGTACAGCGCCAACGGCAACTTAGGCATGGGGTACGAACTGGATGCCATTGCGGCGGTGATCCTCGGCGGCACCAGTTTCGTTGGCGGCATCGGCACCATCACCGGCACGCTGGTTGGGGCGCTGATTATCGCCACGCTAAACAACGGCATGACCCTAATGGGCGTCTCTTACTTCTGGCAACTGGTGATCAAAGGGGCGGTGATCATCATTGCGGTGCTGATCGATAAATACCGTACCCGACATCATCAAAGCGCATAACAACAATACCCTACACATGAGGAATACAGCATGAGATTGAAGCCCTTAGTGACCGCGCTCTGTGCAGGCGCGCTGCTGGCCGCAGCACCGTTCGCCCAGGCGAAAGAACTGAAATCGATAGGCGTGACGGTGGGCGATCTGGCAAACCCATTCTTCGTGCAGATCACCAAAGGTGCGGAGCTGGAAGCACGCAAACTGGCAGGTGATAACGTCAAAGTGACGCTGGTTTCCAGCGGCTACGATCTGGGCCAGCAGGTGTCGCAAATAGACAACTTTATCGCCGCTAACGTCGATATGATCATCCTCAACGCTGCCGATTCAAAAGGGATCGGCCCGGCGGTGAAACGGGCAAAAGACGCCGGGATCGTGGTGGTGGCAGTTGACGTGGCGGCAGAAGGCGCCGATGCCACCATCACCTCCGATAACACCCAGGCGGGCGAAATGGCCTGTAAATACATCACCGATCGCCTGAAAGGCAAAGGCAATGTGGTGATCATCAACGGGCCTCCGGTGTCCGCCGTACAAAACCGCGTTGAAGGCTGCCAGACTGAATTTAAACGCCATCCTGACATCAAGGTGCTCTCTGACAACCAGAACGCCAAAGGCAGTCGTGAAGGCGGGCTGGAGGTGATGACAGGGCTGCTGGCGGCAAATCCGAAGATCGACGGTGTATTTGCCATTAACGATCCCACCGCGATCGGTGCCGATCTGGCAGCAAAACAGGCACAACGTAACGAGTTCTTTATTGTCGGCGTTGACGGAAGCCCGGACGCCGAAGAGGCGCTGAAACGTGAGAACTCGTTGTTTGTCGCCACCCCTGCGCAAGATCCCCAGGTGATGGCAGCGAAAGCGGTGGAAATTGGCTACGACATTTTGCAGGGCAAACCCGCGCCGAAAGAGCCGGTGCTGATCCCGGTGACGATGATCGACAAAAACAACGTCGGCAATTACAAAGGCTGGACGGTGAAATAAGTCCACACGCCGGGCGGCGCACCTGCCCGGCCACCGCTAAGGAGAACGCTTTCGATGAAACGCTCCGCTATAAACGACATTCTCGGCCATACACGGCAATTCTTTTCGCAACATGACGTGCATCTTCCACCCTTTGCCAGTTTCACGCCTGCCCAATGGCAACAACTCGACACCGCCGCATGGGAGGAAGTTTTTGATCTCAAACTCGGCTGGGATGTTACCGCTTTTGGTGGCAACGACTTTGCTGCACAGGGACTGACGCTGTTTACCCTGCGTAACGGTTCGCCAAAAGGAATGCCGTATGCGAAATGTTACGCCGAGAAGATCATGCATGTGCGCGATTCGCAGGTCACGCCAATGCATTTTCACTGGCGTAAGCGTGAGGACATTATCAATCGCGGCGGCGGCAATTTGATTGTTGAACTGTGGAATGCCGATAGCAACGAGCAAACGGCTGATAGCGACGTTACGGTGGTGATCGACGGCTGCCGCCAGAAACATACCGCAGGCAGTCAGTTGCGCCTGTCTCCCGGCGAAAGTATCTGCCTGCCGCCTGGCCTTTATCACAGCTTTTGGGCAGAAGCCGGTTTTGGCGATGTGCTGGTTGGCGAAGTCTCTTCAGTCAATGACGACGACCATGATAACCACTTTTTACGCCCGCTGGACCGCTACAACCTGATTGACGAAGACGAACCGGCCCAGTTGGTGTTGTGTAACGAATACCGCCAGTTCCGCTGAATAAGGAGAACGTTATGCCGTTGATTTCTCTCGCTGAAGGGCTGGCTCATGCCCGCGAACATCACTATGCGTTAGGTGCGTTTAATGTGCTGGACTCACACTTTTTACGCGCGCTATTTGCTGCGGCCAGACAAGAACGTTCGCCGTTTATTATCAACATTGCCGAAGTACATTTTAAATATATCTCGCTGGATTCCTTGGTCGAAGCCGTGAAATTTGAAGCGGCGCGCCATGCCATTCCGGTGGTGTTAAATCTCGATCACGGGCTGCATTTTGAATCGGTGGTGCAAGCGTTGCGGCTGGGATTCAGCTCGGTAATGTTTGACGGCTCCACGCTGGAGTATGAAGAAAATGTCCGCCAGACGCGGGAAGTGGTGAAAATGTGCCATGCCGTTGGCGTATCGGTAGAAGCTGAACTGGGCGCGGTAGGTGGCGACGAAGGCGGTGCGCTTTACGGTCATGCCGATGAATCTCTGTTTACCGATCCGCAACTGGCGCGTGATTTTGTCGACCGTACCGGCATTGACGCGCTGGCCGTGGCGATTGGCAATGCACACGGCAAATATCGCGGCGAACCGAAACTCGATTTCCCGCGCCTCGACGCTATCCGCCAGCAGGCGGCTATCCCGCTGGTGTTACACGGCGGCTCAGGGATTAGCGATGCCGATTTCCGCCGCGCCATCGAACTGGGTATCCACAAAATCAATTTCTACACGGGTATGTCGCAAGCGGCGCTGGCAGCCGTTGAGGCCCGAATGGCGCGCCGTCAGCCGATGTATGACGAGTTCGCCGAGTTACTGCTGGCAGTGGAAGCCGCCATCAGCGACACGGTTGCACAACAGATGCGTATTTTCGGCAGTGCGGGGCAGGCATGATGGAACGTAAAGGGATTATCGCCGCAGGCAATATGCTGGTTGACCACGTCCACCAGATTATCCAGTGGCCAGAGCGCGGCTGGCTGGCGGAGATCACCCACAGCGAACGCTCAACCGGAGGCGCGCCGCTTAACGTCCTGCTGACGCTGGCGAAAATGCGCACCGGGCTGCCGTTACAGGCGGTCGGGCTAATCGGTCAGGACAGCGACGGCGATTACATCATGGCGATGCTTGAACAATATCACGTCAATCGCCAGCATGTGCAGCGCACCACCTTTGCCCCGACGTCGATGTCGCAGGTGATGACAGACCCAGGCGGGCAGCGGACGTTTTTCCATTCGCCGGGCGCTAACCGACTGCTTGATCTTCCGGCGTTCGATCAGCTCGATAACAGCATGAAGATTTTCCATCTCGGCTATTTACTGTTGCTCGATAGCCTGGATATGCCGGACGATGTTTACGGCACCCGTAGCGCGCGCCTGCTGGCGCAAATGCGTGATAATGGCTTTGAAACCTCGCTCGACCTTGTCTCCCGCAAGGGCGATCCGCGTTATCAGCCGATGGTGCGATCAAACACCTCCACGCTGTCGCTGTGGGTGAACTCCAGCAACTGCTCGCGGCTTAACACCCGACGAGCGTTTTGCGCCAGGGCCAGTAACAAGCCATATTCGCCCTGGGTCAGCTCGACATGTTGTTGTAGCGGATTGTGCAACTGGCAGCGCGTGGTATCGAGATACCAGCCATTGAATGACAGCCCGGCGTTTTTCTCCTCATTGACCGCCAGCGCGCCAACGCGCCGTAGCACCGCTTTTAGTCGCGCAACCACGACCCGTGGGGTAAACGGCTTGCAGATGTAATCATCTGCGCCCATTTCCAGCCCGACCACCACATCAGACTCACTGCCCAGGCCGGTCAGCATCACCACCGGCAGTGCAGGACGCATTTTCTGTAATTGTTGCAATACCCTCAGGCCGTTGGTATCGGGTAGCATCATATCCAGCACCACCAGCGCGATATCAGGATCGCCCTCAACACGTGATATTGCCTCCTGCCCGGTATGGCAGACTGAAACCGTAAAGACATGTTCACTTAACACGTCCTGCAACAGTGCGCAGATAGCCGTGTCATCATCCACCACCAGCACAACAGGTTTCATGGTTATACTCCGAATTATTCACCTGATTAATCATTGTGCGGACTTCTTGCCGAAGTGAAAGAGAAAAGCAATATATATAATAAAAACATAAGTCAGGTCACATTATTGATGACAATAATAAATATGCCGTCATTTTCCCTCTTCAGCACAAATGCCTAATAAAATGGTCGATTCTGTTCACACTTCTGCTTATTCAATTCGTCGTTTCCCAATTATGATAACGCCAGCTTTAAATGACGTATTTTGCATGGATTACATATTTACGACATAAATGATAAATGGAGATTTATATGAATAACTCTCGGTTATTCCGTTTGAGCAGGATTGTTATTGCCTTAACCGCCGTCAGCGGCATGATGGTAAATACCGCTAACGCGAAAGAGGAAGCGAAAGCCGCCACTCAATATACCCAGCAGGTTAATCAGAATTACGCCAAATCATTACCGTTTAGCGATCGTCAGGATTTTGACGATGCCCAGCGTGGATTTATCGCCCCGCTGCTGGATGAAGGTATTCTGCGTGATGCGAACGGTAAAGTTTACTACCGCGCGGACGATTACAAATTTGATATTAATGCCGCTGCGCCGGAAACCGTAAACCCCAGCCTGTGGCGTCAGTCGCAAATCAACGGTATTTCTGGCCTGTTCAAAGTCACCGATAAAATGTATCAGGTGCGCGGCCAGGATATCTCTAACATTACGTTCGTTGAGGGTGAGAAAGGCATTATTGTTATCGACCCGCTGGTAACGCCGCCTGCCGCAAAAGCCGCACTTGACCTTTACTTCCAGCATCGGCCGCAAAAACCGATTGTTGCCGTTATCTACACTCACAGCCACACCGACCACTATGGCGGCGTGAAAGGCATTATCTCTGAAGCTGATGTGAAATCCGGCAAAGTTCAGGTGATTGCCCCGGCTGGCTTTATGGACGAAGCCATCAGCGAAAACGTGCTGGCGGGTAACATCATGAGCCGCCGTGCGCTCTACTCTTACGGTCTGTTACTGCCGCACAACGCGCAAGGTAACGTGGGTAATGGCCTTGGCGTGACGCTGGCAACGGGCGACCCGAGCATTATTGCACCGACTAAAACTATCGTCAGAACTGGCGAGAAGATGATTATCGACGGCCTGGAGTTTGACTTCCTGATGACCCCAGGTAGTGAAGCACCAGCCGAAATGCACTTCTATATTCCGGCCCTGAAAGCCCTGTGTACCGCCGAGAACGCCACGCATACCCTGCACAACTTCTACACTCTGCGCGGCGCGAAAACCCGCGACACCAGCAAGTGGACCGAGTACCTGAACGAAACGCTGGATATGTGGGGTAACGACGCGGAAGTCCTGTTTATGCCGCACACCTGGCCGGTCTGGGGCAATAAGCATATCAATGATTATATTGGTAAATATCGCGATACTATCAAGTACATTCACGACCAGACCCTGCACCTGGCGAACCAGGGCTACACCATGAATGAAATCGGCGACATGATTAAGCTGCCACCAGCACTCGCCAATAACTGGGCCAGCCGCGGCTATTACGGTTCTGTCAGCCACAACGCCCGCGCGGTGTATAACTTCTATCTTGGCTATTACGACGGTAACCCGGCTAACCTGCATCCGTATGGTCAGGTGGAGATGGGTAAACGTTATGTGCAGGCGCTGGGCGGTTCTGCCCGTGTCATCAACCTGGCGAAAGAAGCGAACAAGCAAGGTGATTATCGCTGGTCCGCAGAGTTGCTGAAACAGGTGATCGCCGCCAACCCGGGTGACCAGGTGGCGAAGAATCTGCAAGCGAATAACTTTGAACAGCTGGGCTATCAGGCCGAGTCCGCCACCTGGCGCGGTTTCTACCTGACCGGCGCGAAAGAACTGCGCGAAGGGGTACATAAGTTCAGCCACGGCACCACCGGTTCCCCGGACACCATTCGCGGAATGTCGGTCGAAATGCTGTTCGACTTTATGTCCGTTCGCCTCGATAGCGCGAAAGCCGCGGGTAAAAATATCAGCCTGAACTTCAATATGAGCAACGGCGATAACCTCAACCTGACGCTGAACGATAGCGTGCTTAACTACCGTAAAACACTGCAACCGCAAGCCAACGCCTCTTTCTACATCAGCCGTGAAGATCTTCACGCCGTGCTGACCGGGCAAGCCAAAATGGCGGATCTGGTAAAAGCGAAGAAAGCCAAAATTATTGGCAATGGCGCGAAACTGGAAGAAATTATTGCCTGTCTGGATAATTTCGATTTGTGGGTGAATATCGTAACTCCAAATTAATGCCACTCGCTTTTGGGGGCGCTGAAGCCCCCAAAAGCATTTATTTTAAATATATATACAGCCAATTAATACATAAAATATATAAGTTATGAATGCGGTGGCTGAATAAAACTATTTTTATTCATCAAGAAAATAGCCATACTGACGCCTTCAATGGATATTGATATTCACTACAGATATTGTTCGCAGCAGACAGGATGTATTTAATATGCCAACAGTTCTCTCTCGCATGGCGATGCAACTCAAAAAAACGGCCTGGATAATTCCCGTCTTCATGGTTTCGGGATGTTCATTATCTCCGGCAATCCCGGTGATCGGCGCTTATTATCCCAGCTGGTTTTTCTGCGCCATTGCCAGCCTTATTTTGACGCTCATCACGAGGCGAATTATTCAGCGGGCAAATATCAATCTGGCATTTGTCGGAATTATTTATACCGCCCTTTTTGCTCTCTACGCCATGCTGTTCTGGCTGGCATTTTTCTAATCTATTTGAGACGCGCTCATGGAAAGTACGCCGAAAAAAGCTCCTCGCAGTAAATTCCCTGCTCTGTTAGTGGTTGCGTTGGCGCTGGTTGCCCTTGTTTTCGTTATCTGGCGCGTAGACAGTGCGCCATCAACTAATGACGCTTACGCGTCAGCAGATACCATTGATGTGGTGCCGGAAGTCAGCGGTCGCATTGTAGAACTGGCGGTCACCGACAACCAGGCAGTCAAACAGGGCGATTTGCTGTTCCGCATCGACCCGCGCCCGTACGAAGCCAATCTGGCGAAAGCCGAAGCCTCCCTCGCGGCGCTGGATAAGCAAATTATGCTCACCCAGCGTAGCGTTGACGCGCAACAGTTTGGTGCCGACTCGGTTAATGCCACGGTAGAAAAAGCCCGTGCCGCGGCAAAACAGGCCAGCGATACATTACGCCGCACCGAGCCATTACTGAAAGAAGGTTTTGTCTCAGCGGAAGACGTTGACCGTGCAAGAACGGCGCAGCGCGCCGCAGAAGCGGATCTTAATGCCGTATTGTTACAGGCGCAGTCAGCCGCCAGCGCCGTCAGCGGCGTCGATGCACTGGTCGCCCAACGTGCGGCGGTCGAAGCGGATATCGCGCTGACCAAACTGCATCTGGAAATGGCGACCGTTCGCGCGCCGTTTGATGGCCGGGTCATTTCCCTCAAAACCTCGGTTGGGCAATTTGCTTCTGCCATGCGCCCTATTTTCACCCTAATCGACACTCGTCACTGGTACGTGATCGCCAACTTCCGCGAAACCGATCTGAAAAATATTCGCTCAGGTACACCCGCAACGATTCGCCTGATGAGCGACAGCGGCAAAACCTTCGAGGGTAAAGTGGATTCGATTGGCTACGGCGTGCTACCGGATGACGGCGGCCTGGTGCTGGGCGGCCTGCCGAAAGTGTCACGGTCTATTAACTGGGTCCGCGTCGCCCAGCGTTTTCCGGTCAAAATCATGGTTGATAAACCTGATCCGGAAATGTTCCGCATCGGCGCTTCGGCAGTCGCTAATCTTGAGCCGCAATAATGAGCGCGCTCAACTCCCTGCCATTACCGGTGGTCAGGCTACTGGCGTTCTTTCATGAAGAGTTAAGCGAGCGGCGACCAGGCCGCGTGCCGCAAACCGTGCAACTCTGGGTAGGCTGCCTGCTGGTGATTCTGATCTCGATGACCTTTGAGATCCCTTTTGTGGCGTTATCGCTGGCAGTGCTGTTTTACGGTATTCAG
The DNA here is from genome assembly GCF_005845405.1 of Escherichia sp. E4930. NCBI lineage: Bacteria > Pseudomonadati > Pseudomonadota > Gammaproteobacteria > Enterobacterales > Enterobacteriaceae > Escherichia > Escherichia sp. E4930. The sequence goes on from NZ_VCDZ01000025.1 coordinate 25,451, forward strand.
TCGAACGCGTTTTACACCAAATTTGTAGCGATCTTATTTGTGGTCGCCACGGTGCTGGAGATCGCCAGCCTGTTTTTTATCTACAAATGGTCATACGGCGAACCGTTGATCCGATTGATCATCGCCGGACCGATCCTGATGGGCTGCATGTTTTTGATGCGCACCCATCGGCTGGGGCTGGTCTTTTTCGCCGTTGCCATTGTCGCTATTTACGGGCAAACCTTCCCCGCCATGCTCGACTATCCGGAAGTGGTCGTGCGCTTAACGCTGTGGTGTATTGTTGTCGGCCTCTACCCGACGTTATTGATGACGTTAATCGGCGTGCTGTGGTTTCCCAGTCGTGCCATTACGCAAATGCATCAGGCGCTTAATGATCGGCTTGATGATGCCATTAGCCACCTGACGGACAGCCTCGCACCGCTACCCGAAACGCGGATTGAAAGAGAGGCGCTGGCGCTGCAAAAACTCAATGTCTTTTGTCTCGCGGACGATGCCAACTGGCGAACCCAGAGCGCATGGTGGCAAAGCTGCGTGGCAACGGTAACCTACATTTACTCGACGCTGAATCGCTACGATCCCACCTCTTTTGCTGATTCTCAGGCAATCATTGAATTTCGGCAAAAATTAGCCTCAGAAATCAACAAACTGCAACATGCCATTGCCGAAGGTCGGTGCTGGCAAAGCGACTGGCGGATCAGTGAAAGTGAAGCGATGGCAGCACGGGAATGTAACCTGGAGAATATCTGCCAGACGTTGTTGCAACTGGGTCAGATGGACCCGAATACGCCGCCAACGACCGCAGCCAAACCGCCGTCAATGGTCGCCGATGCTTTTACCAATCCAGACTATATTCGCTACGCGGTAAAAACGCTGCTCGCCTGTTTGATCTGTTACACCTTCTACAGCGGCGTCGACTGGGAAGGCATTCACACCTGTATGCTGACCTGCGTGATCGTCGCTAACCCGAACGTCGGTTCGTCGTACCAGAAGATGGTGCTGCGTTTTGGCGGGGCTTTTTGCGGCGCGATTCTGGCGCTGTTATTCACGCTACTGGTCATGCCCTGGCTGGACAATATTGTCGAATTGCTGTTTGTGCTGGCACCGATTTTCCTGTTGGGCGCATGGATTGCCACCAGCTCTGAACGTTCTTCTTATATCGGCACACAGATGGTGGTCACCTTCGCGCTCGCCACGCTCGAAAACGTTTTTGGCCCGGTGTACGACCTGGTGGAAATTCGCGATCGCGCCCTGGGTATCATCATTGGTACCGTGGTGTCCGCGGTGATTTACTCCTTTGTCTGGCCTGAAAGTGAAGCGCGCACGCTGCCGCAAAAACTGGCTGGCGCGCTGGGTATGTTAAGTAAAGTAATGCGGATCCCACGCCAGCAAGAAGCCACGGCTCTGCGCACTTATCTGCAAATTCGCATAGGTCTGCATGCGGCGTTTAATGCCTGTGAAGAGATGTGCCAACGCGTGGCGCTGGAGCGTCAACTGGACAGCGAAGAACGCGCCTTACTGATTGAACGTTCGCAAACGGTTATTCGTCAGGGACGCGACATTCTTCACGCCTGGGATGCGACCTGGAACTCGGCGCAGGCGCTGGATAACGCACTACAGCCGGACAGAGCAGGTCAGTTTGCCGACGCACTGGAGAAATACGCCGCCGGTCTGGCAACCGCACTCAGCCGTTCTCCTCAAATAACGCTTGAAGAAACACCCGCCTCGCAGGCCATCCTGCCGACCTTATTAAAACAGGAGCAACACGTCTGCCAGCTTTTCGCCCGCTTGCCAGACTGGACAGCCCCGGCATTAACGCCCGCCACGGAACAGGCACAAGGAGCCACGCAATGATCAATCGTCAACTTTCACGCCTGCTGTTGTGCAGCATTCTCGGCAGCACGACGCTGATTTCCGGCTGTGCCCTGGTTCGTAAGGATTCTGCGCCTCATCAACAGCTCAAACCGGAACAAATCAAACTTGCCGATGATATTCATCTGGCCAGTTCCGGCTGGCCGCAGGCGCAGTGGTGGAAACAATTTAACGATCCGCAACTGGATGCCCTGATCCAGCGCACACTGCAAGGTTCACACACGCTTGCTGAAGCGAAACTGCGGGAAGAAAAAGCGCAATCGCAGGCCGACCTGTTAGATGCCGGTTCACAATTACAGGTGGCGGCGTTAGGGATGCTCAACCGCCAACGTGTCTCGGCGAACGGTTTCTTAAGCCCTTATTCAATGGATGCGCCAGCACTGGGTATGGACGGGCCATACTATACGGAAGCCACAGTAGGTTTGTTTGCCGGACTGGATCTCGATTTGTGGGGTGTACATCGCTCGGCGGTTGCCGCCGCTATTGGCGCGCATAATGCCGCGCTGGCAGAAACCGCAGCAGTAGAGCTATCGCTGACCACGGGCGTAGCGCAGCTTTATTACAGTATGCAGGCCAGCTATCAGATGCTTGATCTGTTAGAGCAAACTCGCGATGTGATTGATTACGCGGTGAAAGCGCACCAGAGCAAAGTGGCGCACGGTCTGGAAGCGCAAGTGCCTTTCCACGGCGCGCGGGCGCAGATTCTGGCCGTCGATAAACAAATTGCTGCCGTCAAAGGGCAAATCACCGAAACGCGAGAATCTCTGCGCGCATTGATTGGCGCGGGGGCCAGCGATATGCCGGAGATCAAGCCGGTGGCATTACCGCAAGTACAGACCGGCATTCCGGCGACGCTCTCTTATGAGTTGCTCGCCAGACGCCCGGATCTGCAAGCCATGCGCTGGTATGTTCAGGCGTCATTAGATCAGGTAGATTCCGCGCGGGCGTTGTTCTATCCGAGCTTTGATATCAAAGCGTTTTTCGGTCTGGACTCCATCCACCTGGATACCTTATTCAAAAAAACCAGTCGCCAGTTCAACTTCATCCCGGGTCTGAAATTGCCGCTGTTTGACGGTGGACGGTTGAATGCCAATCTCGAAGGCACTCGCGCCGCCAGCAACATGATGATTGAACGTTACAACCAGTCAGTACTGAACGCGGTGCGCGACGTTGCAGTCAATGGCACGCGTCTGCAAACGCTCAACGACGAGCGGGAGATGCAGGCAGAACGCGTAGAAGCAACCCGCTTCACCCAGCGTGCCGCCGACGCCGCCTACCAACGCGGTCTAACCAGCCGCTTACTGGCCACCGAAGCTCAGTTGCCGGTGCTTTCCGAAGAGATGTCATTACTGATGCTGGACAGCCGCCGTGTGATTCAAAGTATTCAGTTGATGAAATCGCTGGGCGGCGGGTATCAGGCGGCTCCCGTCGTTGAGAAAAAATAAAATGTCTGCCGCGTGATGGCTGTCACGCGGTATTTCGTTTCGTCACGTCAAAACTGACGACAGCCTGTTTTTCGTCAGAGTTTTGAATAAATAGTGCCCGTAATATCAGGGAATAGCCTCAAATAAAATGTGGCATAAAAGATGCATACTGTGGTCGAGAGCGCGTATGCGTGATTTGATTAACTGGAGCGAGACTGATGAAAAAAGTCGTCACGGTTTGCCCCTATTGCGCATCAGGTTGCAAAATCAACCTGGTCGTCGATAACGGCAAAATCGTCCGGGCGGAGGCAGCGCAGGGGAAAACCAACCAGGGTACTCTGTGTCTGAAGGGTTATTATGGCTGGGATTTTATTAACGATACCCAGATCCTGACCCCGCGCCTGAAAACCCCCATGATCCGTCGCCAGCGTGGCGGCAAACTCGAACCTGTTTCCTGGGATGAGGCACTGAATTACGTTGCCGAGCGCCTGAGCGCCATCAAAGAGAAGTACGGTCCGGATGCCATCCAGACGACAGGCTCCTCGCGTGGTACGGGTAACGAAACCAACTATGTAATGCAAAAATTTGCGCGCGCCGTTATTGGTACCAATAACGTTGACTGCTGCGCTCGCGTCTGACACGGCCCATCGGTTGCAGGTCTGCACCAATCGGTCGGTAACGGCGCAATGAGCAATGCCATTAACGAAATTGATAATACCGATTTAGTGTTCGTTTTCGGGTACAACCCGGCGGATTCCCACCCTATCGTGGCGAATCACGTGATTAACGCTAAACGTAACGGGGCGAAAATTATCGTCTGCGATCCGCGCAAAATTGAAACCGCGCGCATTGCTGACATGCACATCGCACTGAAAAACGGCTCGAACATCGCGCTGTTGAATGCGATGGGTCATGTCATTATTGAAGAAAATCTGTACGACAAAGCGTTCGTCGCTTCCCGTACGGAAGGCTTTGAAGAGTATCGTAAAATCGTTGAAGGCTACACGCCGGAGTCGGTTGAAGATATCACCGGCGTTAGCGCCAGTGAGATTCGTCAGGCGGCGCGGATGTATGCCCAGGCGGAAAGCGCATCTATTCTGTGGGGCATGGGTGTGACCCAGTTCTATCAGGGCGTGGAAACCGTGCGTTCTCTGACCAGCCTCGCAATGCTGACCGGTAACCTCGGTAAGCCGCATGCGGGCGTTAACCCGGTTCGTGGTCAGAACAACGTGCAGGGCGCCTGTGATATGGGCGCGCTGCCGGATACGTATCCGGGATACCAGTACGTGAAAGATCCGGCTAACCGCGAGAAATTCGCCAAAGCCTGGGGCGTAGAAAGCCTGCCTGCTCATACCGGCTATCGCATCAGCGAGCTGCCGCACCGCGCAGCGCATGGCGAAGTGCGTGCCGCGTACATTATGGGCGAAGATCCGCTGCAAACGGATGCGGAACTGTCGGCAGTCCGTAAAGCCTTTGAAGATCTGGAACTGGTCATCGTTCAGGACATCTTTATGACCAAAACCGCGTCGGCGGCGGATGTCATTTTACCGTCAACGTCGTGGGGCGAGCATGAAGGTGTCTATACTGCGGCTGACCGTGGCTTCCAGCGTTTCTTCAAGGCGGTTGAACCGAAGTGGGATCTGAAAACGGACTGGCAGATTATCAGTGAAATCGCCACCCGTATGGGTTATCCGATGCACTACAACAACACCCAGGAGATCTGGGACGAGTTGCGTCATCTGTGCCCGGATTTCTACGGTGCGACTTACGAGAAAATGGGCGAACTGGGCTTCATTCAGTGGCCTTGCCGCGATACGTCAGATGCCGATCAGGGGACTTCTTATCTGTTTAAAGAGAAGTTTGATACCCCGAACGGTCTGGCGCAGTTCTTCACCTGCGACTGGGTAGCGCCAATCGACAAACTCACCGACGAGTACCCGATGGTACTGTCAACGGTGCGTGAAGTTGGCCACTACTCTTGCCGTTCGATGACCGGTAACTGTGCGGCACTGGCGGCGCTGGCTGATGAACCTGGCTACGCACAAATCAATACCGAAGACGCCAAACGTCTGGGTATTGAAGATGAGGCATTGGTTTGGGTGCACTCGCGTAAAGGCAAAATTATCACCCGTGCGCAGGTCAGCGAACGTCCTAACAAAGGGGCGATTTACATGACCTACCAGTGGTGGATTGGCGCCTGTAACGAGCTGGTTACCGAGAACTTAAGCCCGATTACGAAAACGCCGGAGTACAAATACTGCGCCGTGCGCGTCGAGCCGATCGCCGATCAGCGCGCCGCCGAGCAGTACGTGATTGACGAGTACAACAAGTTGAAAACTCGCCTACGCGAAGCGGCACTGGCATAAATAAGTCCCTTCTACAGCCTCCTCTGGGAGGCTGTTTTTTTATCCATTCGAACTCTTTATACTGGATACACCCTACCCAATCGTATTATCAAAATGAAAAAAATTATCGCATTGATGTTGTTTTTGACATTCTTTGCCCACGCGAATGACTCTGAGCCTGGCAGCCAGTATGTAAAGGCGGCAGAGGCCGGAGACAGACGCGCACAATATTTTCTTGCCGACAGCTGGTTTAGCTCCGGCGATTTGAGCAAAGCCGAATATTGGGCACAGAAAGCCGCCGACAGTGGTGATGCCGATGCCTGCGCGCTGCTGGCGCAGATTAAAATTACCAATCCGGTCAGTCTGGACTATCCACAAGCAAAAATTCTCGCCGAAAAAGCAGCGCAAGCGGGCAGTAAAGAAGGTGAAGTGACGCTGGCACATATTCTGGTGAATACTCAGGCAGGTAAACCGGATTATCCGAAGGCGATTTCGCTGTTAGAAAACGCCTCGGAAGATCTGGAGAACGACTCCGCCGTCGATGCCCAGATGCTGCTTGGTTTGATTTACGCCAACGGCATAGGCATTAAGGCCGATGATGAGAAAGCGACCTGGTATTTCAAGCGTAGCTCTGCGATTTCCCGTACCGGTTATTCCGAGTACTGGGCAGGAATGATGTTCTTAAACGGTGAAGAAGGTTTTATCGAGAAGAACAAACAGAAGGCGCTGCACTGGTTGAACCTGAGCTGTATGGAAGGGTTTGATACCGGGTGTGAAGAGTTTGAAAAATTAACCAATGGTTAAGGTAGCCCTGATAAGACGCGGCAAGCGTCGCATCAGGCATTGATGTCGGATGCGGCGTAAACGCCTTATCCGACCTACAAAATCACGCTAAATCAAACTATTGCGCTGTCTGGCGTAGCCCTGATAAGACGCGGCAAGCGTCGCATCAGGCATTGATGTCGGATGCGGCGTAAACGCCTTATCCGACCTACAAAATCACGCTAAATCAGTCTATTGCGCTGTCTGGCGTAGGCCTGATAAGACGCGGCAAGCGTCGCATCAGGCATTGATGTCGGATGCGGCGTAAACGCCTTATCCGACCTACAAAATCACGCTAAATCAGGCTATTGCGCAGTCTGGCGTAGGCCTGATAAGACGCGGCAGCGTCGCATCAGGCGTTGATGTCGGATGCGGCGTAAACGCCTTATCCGACCTACAAAAATCACGCTAATTCAGGCTTTTGCGCTGTCTGGAGTAGGCCTGATAAGACGCGGCAAGTGTCGCATCAGGCATTGGTGTCGGATGCGGCGTAAACGCCTTATCCGACCTACAAAATCACGCTAAATCAAACTATTGCGCTGTCTGGCGCAGGCCTGATAAGACGCGGCAAGCGTCGCATCAGGCATCCACACATTGCCGGGTGGATGTTCCCGGCAATCTTCAATTACTGATCCGCAGTCTTATCAAATTTGCCCAGCACTTCACGCTCGTAGGCCATCGCTTTTTTGTGGTCAAATTTGTGTTCCCACTTGGCAATCACCAGCACCGCCAGCGCATTACCTACCACGTTCAGCGCGGTACGCGCCATGTCGAGGATACGGTCAACACCGGCAATAAACGCCAGACCTTCCAGCGGAATACCTACGCTACCCAGCGTTGCCAGCAGCACCACAAACGACACGCCCGGCACGCCAGCAATCCCTTTCGAGGTCACCATCAGCGTCAGCACCAGAATGATTTCCTGCCAGATAGACAGGTCAATGCCATACAACTGCGCGATGAAGATAGCAGCAATACTTTGATACAGCGTCGAACCATCAAGGTTAAAAGAGTAACCGGTCGGTACCACGAAGCTGGTGATCGACGCCGGGGCGCCGTAGGCTTCCATCTTCTCAATAATTCGCGGCAGCACGCTTTCGGAGCTGGCAGTGGAGTACGCCAGAATCAGCTCATCTTTCAGAATACGAATCAGGATCCAGACGCTTAACCCGCACAGGCGCGCCACAATTCCCAGCACTACCAGCGCGAAGAACAGAATGGCGAAATGCACCAGCAGCACCAGTTTCGCCAGTGGCCACAGAGAAGAGAAACCAAAGTTAGCCACCGTCACCGCAATCAGCGCAAACACACCCACTGGGGCATAGCGCATCACCATGTGCGTCACTTTAAACATGGTTTCAGAGATAGAGCGGAACACGGTCACCAGCGGTTCACGATGCAACGCAGGCAGGGAGGAAAGCCCCAAACCAAACAGCACCGAGAAGAAGATGATTGGCAGCATTTCGCCTTTCGCCATCGACGCCACAATGTTCGTCGGCACCAGCGACAAAATCGTCCCCATAATGCCGTGGGAACTGCTTTGGACTGCTTCCGTAGTGCTCTGATATTTCGAGATATCGACGGTCGCCAGCTGCGACATATCCACCCCGGCACCGGGCTGGAAGACGTTCGCCAGAGTGATCCCCAAAATGATAGCGATGGTGGTGATCACCTCGAAGTAGATAATGGTTTTCGCACCAATTCGCCCGAGCTGTTTGGCGTCACCGACACCTGCGATACCGACCACCAGCGTGGAAATTACAATCGGCACAACAATCATTTTGATCAGGTGGATGAAGATATCACCCGCTGGAGAAAGCAAATTGACGACCAGCCAGTCGCGACTGTCGCTATGGTAGTGCAGGTAGCTTCCCAGGAGAATGCCCAGCACCATAGCAAACAGAATCTGCCAGGCCAGGCTGAATTTTATATTTTTCATATGAATGACTTCCTCAATGGAGCGCCGTTCCCCGTTCAGAAACGCGAGAACGTGACATACTGCCAGGGCATGAATTGTGTTGCGTTGGTTTGTAGATTTTTTTAACGCTTATGATCAGTATCATTTGCGCGGTATGTTGCGCAACCCTTTAACAACAGAGCTTTTCGCTGCATTAATGCATAATAACGCGAGTTTATGGCAGGATTAATGAATAACCATTTGTTATGGAAAGATTTTTATTTGTTTAATCTGCAATAATACTAATTAGTGATTATTTTTGGCATATGTTCATTCGATTATTTTTTATGCAGCTCAATGACATAATCTTCAACGCCGGATGATTAATCCGATCGCCGCTGTAGCAGTTTTGCCATATTAATCGACTCAACCAGCTGTGTTCGGTTAACTCGCGGTGAGTTGAGATCCATCACTTTTTGCCATAGTTCGATGGCTTGCGCGTAGTTCGCCTGCATAAACGCATCTGAAGCCAGCAGCATCAGGGCGGTGATTTCATTACTGTCCAGCGCGAGGGCTTTGTCGATCATTGCGCGAGTCTGGGCGGTCATATGCTGGCTGGCCTGGTAATAAAGCACCGTCGCCAGCGCCGCATACAGTTCAGCGTTCTCACCGCGTAGTTGCAACGCCTGACGGTACGCCAGCAGCGCATTGCTGTAATCGTTTTGCCACAGATAGTACTCGCCCAGTAACGCCCACTGTTCGCTGTTTTGTGGATTAGCGCGGATTTTATCCTGCAATGCCTGAAGCTGCGCTTCCGGGGTTTGCTGGCTGGCAAACTGATGCAGCGGATCGCGCTGACGCTGATACTCCGCACGTACCGCCTGCCATTTTGGGCTTAACAGATAACTGCCGATACAGAGAAATACCATCAAAATCGTGAGTGTTGTCAGCATTTTCACCGGTATTTGTGACTGTTTCATCGCTTCGCCCTCACTCGCCAGAGGATCAGTGCCATCAGCAGTAACAACACCACTGGCAGCGCCCACAACACCAGCGTCTGACCGGTTAACGGTGGGTTATAGCGAACAAAATCTCCGTAGCGTTCGGTCATCCAGCCAATGATTTCGACTTCACTTTTCCCCTCTTCCACCATGCTGTACACCTGATGGCGCATACTGACTGCCACCGGCGCGTTGGATTCCAGTAAGTTTTGATTCTGGCACTGCGGACAACGTAACTGGCTGGCAATATTTAACGCCTGTTGCTGTTGTTGCGGATTGGCGAATTGCCAGGTGTCTACGACCTGAGCGCGCGCAAAACAGGTAAATAGCAGCAGCAAAATGAGAAGCCCTTTAGTCATCGTGCTTCCTCCCCTGCCATCCGCTTAACAATGCGCCCGCAATCATCAACAATCCTCCACCCCAGATCCAGCGCACACCGCTTTGTACATACAAACGAAAAGCGTAACGATCCGCTCCGGTTTTTTCACCCATGACCGCATACCAGTCATGGATGCCGTTCCAGCGAATTGACGGCTCCATCATTTGCTGACGACGAGCTTCGTAAAAACGCCGCTCCGGCGTTAATTCACCAATACGTTGCTGATGGTCAAACAGTGCCACTATCGCTTTTTCGCTGGTGTAATTGCCTTTGGCTTGCAGATCGAGGCGCTCAAAACGGAAGGTGTATCCTGCCAGCGTCACCTGCTGACCCGGCTGTAAATTCAGGCTGATCTCCTGACGGCTGACGCTGGAGACCACGATCCCGGCGGCAAATAACAGCGCGCCCGCATGCGCCAGCAGCGCCGGAAGCTGCGCGCGTTTGCCAGAGACAAACGTCGCCAGCACAATCACCACCAGCATCAACAGACCAAACGGTAACGTTGCGCGGTTAAAATACGGCGCGCCAACGGAGAGGCGTCCCCAGCCCAGCAGGCCGTAAATCATCGGATAAAGCGTTCCCACCAGCACGATCAGTAGCACTGCGCAAAACAGCAACAGCGTAGCGAGGATTAACATTTCCCGCGATAACACCGAAAAACGCACCGCCGGGCCACCGTCCCGCGCTCGCCAGCCATACAGAGCCAGAGACGCAAGGCTAATCAGTGCAAACAGACTGAACAACGGCACGGCGCGGACGTTATCCAGCGCGAACGCATGAACCGAAACCAGAATGCCAGAACGGACAATTAAGGTGCCCAGCAGCGACAGCATCAGAGTAACTATCGCCAGCAGCAGCGACCAGTGGCGGAAAATCCCCCGCTGGCGTGTCAGGGACAAACTGTGCAGCAGCGCAGTGGCAGAAAGCCAGGGTAATAAAGAGGCGTTTTCCACCGGATCCCAGAACCACCAGCCGCCCCAGCCCAGTTCGCAATAGGCCCACCAGGAACCGAGGATGATCCCCGCCGTTAATGCGCTCCAGCCAGGTAACGCCCAGCGCCAGCAAATTCGGGCGCTGGCCGCATCAAACTCGCCGCGCAGTAGACTCGCCAGCGCCACGCTCGCCGCTACCATCAAACCGCCATAGCCGAGATAAAGCAGCGGCGGATGGAAGATAAGACCAGGATGTTGCAGCATCGGATTGAGATCGCGGCCTTCGATTGCTGGTGGAAATATCCGCACGAAGGGATCGGACCACAGCACCACAAACAGTAGCAGCGCGGCGAGCATGAGAGATAAAACGGCTAGCGTCAGCGGAAATAGCGGATCGGTTTGCTGCCGATAATGCCAGGCAAACAGCGTGCTCCAGGCGGAAAGCAACAGCACCCAAAGTAGCAACGAACCTTCATGACCTCCCCACACCGCCGCCAGTTTGAGTTCCCACGACAGCAGGCTGTAGCTATGTTGGGCGACATAAATGACCGAGAAATCGCTGATGAGAAAACAATACGTCAGTACGCCAAAGGCGAGCAGCAGGAGTGTGAACTGCGCCAGAATGCCGATGCAAGTGAGTCGCATCATGGCAGGCCAGCGCAACCACACTCCCGCGAAGGTCGTCAACGGGGTCAACACGTTGACCCCGAGACTTAACAACAACGCCAGAAAACCGACTTCAGGAAGGAATACGTCCAGAAACCACCTCTTTTCTGGCTTACGCCACCGTTAACTGTCCGGCGTAGAGAATGAAAAAGCGCAGCATCAATACACCGACCAGGCTGGCTCCACACGCCGCCAGCACGGCAGGAATGCCGGAACTGCGATTGACCCACGGTTTGAGCAACATTGGCACAATCAGCCCCAGCCCGGCGACACCAAGCCAGAACCACCACGTCCAGAAACCGCCGCCCAATGCCGCCACCAGCGCACGCACTTTACCGTCATCGCCCAGCGCCAGACCGACAAAAAACGCCACCAGCAGGAAGATTTCACCCCATACCACGGGGATTTCCATACGGTGTACAAAGTGCGCTTCCGTGGAATGCGGGTTACTGCGTTGGCGTATCGCCATGGCGATCAGCGCCACCGCCGCACCGGACGAGATGCCGGAGAAGAGGAACAGCACTGGCAGGATCGGATTATTGAGGAACGGATACGATTTCAGCGCCGACAGCAGAAAGCCGGTATAAGCCCCCAGCAGCACCGCCAGCACCAGCATCAATGTTTCCAGTCCGCGATGAACGGGCGTCAGCAGGCTCAGAACCTTTTGCACGATCCCCAGCTTCGGCAACCAGCGTTGTTGCAGGGCAAGCAAATCATGTTCAAAGATTTTCGCCAGCCACAGCACCAGCACCACCATGTAGAGCTGAAACAGCATCACCCCCATCGACATCACCGAGGTAAAACTGTAGTGGAACATCAGCTTCCAGAAGGTCCACGGCTTTGTCAGGTGGAAGACGAGGATCAACAGACCGAGGATCACCGCGCCAGGCCCGACAATCAGCGTGGTGCGCAGCAACGTACTGTCTGCACCACCCGCCTGCGGGTAGACGCGACGTAACAGCACGGCCAGCGTCACCAGACCGGCAGAAATACCAATCAAAAACAGGTAGATGGCAATCGGCCAGTCCCATACCAGCGATTCAAAATGAAATGCGGAAGTCTGCGTCATTGGCTCACCTCCCCGTATTTAAACGGTACGCGGTACAGCTTCGGTTTGGTTCCCAGCGCCAGCTTGTAGCGGTAAGTGGGCTTCTGGCGCAGCAGTTGCGAAATCTCACTGTTGGGATCGTCCAGATTGCCAAACGTCAGCGCCTTCGTCGGGCAAGCCTCAACGCACGCGGGTAGCTTACCGGCCTGCAAATTGGTCTTGCGGCAGAAATCGCATTTGTCCGCTGTCTTCGTGACCGGATGGATAAAGCGCACGCGGTACGGACAGGCGGCGATGCAGTACTGACAACCGACGCAGAGATCCGGGTTAACATCGACAATCCCGCTGGCGGCATCGCGAAAAGACGCACCGGTCGGGCAGACGTCAACGCACGGCGCATGATCGCAGTGCTGGCAAGACTTACGGAAGAAGCGATATTTCACATCAGGAAATTCGCCCTGCGGCTCGCTACGAATAATCGTCAGGCGCGAGACACCTTCCGGCACCTTGTTCACTTCCCGACAAGCATCCATACAGGCGGTACAGCCGATACATAACGACTCGTCATGCACCATGCCGTAACGCACCCCATTGATATTCAACGTTTTCGCCACCACGCGCCCTGCGGTGCCGCTGACGGCTGCCAGCACGCCGACGCCGGTGAGAAACTGGCGACGTGACCAGGTCATGGCTGCTCCTTAAGCAACGGAACAGACGCCGGGTTAAAGTTCGGATTGGTGCGCTGATCGCTGTGGCAATCGACGCAAATCTTAATCCGTCCTTTGTCACTTAACGTCTGCATCATATCTTGCTGTGGATGCAGGGAATGGCAGCTGGCGCATGCCACTTTGGTTACGTGAACATCGTGCGGCCAGAACGCTTTTTGCAACTGTTCCGGCAGATGGCAGGACATACAAACACTGTTCTGCTCACCAACCTTGTACATCGGCTCGTTAAAGCGCATCACATCTTTCACCCCTTCACGGTGTTGCGGTGATGGCTGACCGTGACAGTTGGTGCAGGTGACCGGCAGTTTGTTATTCGGGTTGATAACGGAAGCATGTTTGCCATGCATACCTTCGGTATCTGGCTTATGACAGTCCAGACAGGCGGCATCCGGGTTACGCTGCTGGGTAACTTCGTAGCGATCACCAGATGCCTGCGCCGCAGGGGTAGCGGTAATTCCGTTCAGGCTCCACAACAGGCCCGACGCCAGCACCCCGGCAGTTAATAACGAACGTAATACGCTCATATTCACTCCATTGTGTTTTCCGCCCCTTGCGAGGCGGAACGGGGTTATTGGCTTAACAGACCGTTTTTACGTGCCTGTTCTTCCCACTGCGGGATCACCGTTTTGATGAAGTCCTGCTTCTCGGCCTTGATTTGTTCCATGTTCAGGCCAATGGCCTGCTGGGCTTTCTCTTTGGTCGAGATATCCGGGATCTGGATTTCATGGGTGATGCCTTTGGTCGCCAGCAGACGCGCCAGTTTGGTACGCGCATCCGCCGCTTTATCCATCGCCGTACCGAGCATCCGCAGACCTTCTTCCGGTGCGTGCATATGAATACCGTGGGAAGCGATCGCCAGATCCCAACGCCACTGGGCATGACGGATATCGTCCTGAATCGGCTTCATTTCGGCTTCCGTCGCGCCTGCATCCAGCGCCGCTTTCGCTTCGAAGTGAGCGTGAACCAGTTGATCTTCAACCTTGATTTTCAGGTCGTTAATCGACTGCTTACGTTCCGCGACCACTTTTTGCAAGGCGGCTTTGTCCTGGGTATGGCAGTTCGCACAAGTCTGGGCGAAGTTATCAAACGGATTGCCAATTTTATGGTCGGTGTAGAGTTTGCCTTCGGCGTTCTGCACTTTTGGCATATGGCAGTCGATACAGGTCACGTTGTTTTTACCGTGAATGCCCGCTGTCCAGGTTTCATATTCCGGGTGCTGCGCTTTCAGCATTGGCGTTTTTGACAGGGAGTTAGTCCAGTCAGAGAAGGCAATTTTGTCGTAATACTGCTCCATATTTTCGACTTTCATGCCGTCATCCCACGGGAATTTAACCGCTTTGTTTTTGCCGTCGAAGTAATACTCCACATGGCACTGACCGCAAACCATCGATTGCTGGTCGAAACGTCCAGCTTTCTCAAAAGGTTTGCCAATGGCTTCCATCGCGCGAGCCGCATATGGACGGGAAAGGGTTAACTCCGGCTTACCTTTGGCGAACTCTGGTGAGGCGGTGTTATGGCAGTCGGCACAACCTAAGTTGTTGACGATTTCCGGGCCGCCGCGCGCCCATTTTCCGTGGAAGTAGCCATCTTCGCCGTCTTTCTGGATCAGACGCGCCACATCCGGGCTTTTACAACTCCAGCATGCCATCGGTAACGGACCATCTTCGGCGTTTTTCGGCGCACCGGTACGCAGGGTTTCACGCACATCGGTCACAGCAAAAGCATGTCCACGCGGCTTGTTGTAATCGCGCGAGAAGGGATACCCCGCCCACAGGATCACCAGCCGTGGATCTTCCGCCAGGGCGTCAACACGCTCTGACTGTTCCGAGGTGGCTTTCCAGGAGAGATATTGATCGGGATGCTGTGGGGCAAAGGTTTCATTCTTCGCTTCCACAGTTACAGGTTTCGCGGGAGCGGCCGTTTGTTCAGCGTGAACAGAAGTGAAAAAGAAAAAAGGAATCAACAAGCTGAAGATACGGCGTGCGTTTATTTTTATCCTTGTCATAGGGGCTTTATCCAAATTTTGCCATTGAGGCAATGGCAGTTTTTATTGTTTTTTCATGACAGTAACCGCACATACACTGTCATGACATTGCTCGCCCCTATGTGTAACAAATAACCACATGCGGAATGTTGTCTTTAATCAATTGTAAGTGCATGTAAAATACCACTTTAGAGTTAGTCGATAATTTCCTCCATTTCAAACACATGCATAACTGCATGTTCCAGAAAGAAAATGCCAACTTTTGTTGGTGTCCTTCAAAAATAATCCTGTCGTTTATTTGCACAATTCTACTTTTGCGTGATCTGCCGCCCAAATACTAAACAAAACTGCCAATACCCCTACATTTAACGCTTATGACACATATTATTAACATCCTACAAGGAGAACAAAAGCATGAGCCAAATACACAAACACACCATTCCTGCCAACATCGCAGACCATTGCCTGATAAGCCCTCAGCAGTACGAGGCGATGTACCAACAATCAATTAACGCACCAGATACCTTTTGGGGCGAACAGGGAAAAATTCTCGACTGGATCAAACCGTACCAGAAGGTGAAAAACACCTCCTTTGCCCCCGGTAATGTGTCCATTAAATGGTACGAGGACGGCACGCTGAATCTGGCGGCAAACTGCCTTGACCGCCATTTGCAAGAAAACGGCGATCGTACCGCCATCATCTGGGAAGGCGACGACGCCAGCCAGAGCAAACATATCAGCTATAAAGAGCTGCACCGCGACGTCTGCCGCTTCGCCAATACCCTGCTCGAGCTGGGCATTAAAAAAGGTGACGTAGTCGCGATTTATATGCCGATGGTGCCGGAAGCCGCAGTCGCGATGCTGGCCTGCGCCCGCATTGGCGCGGTGCATTCGGTGATTTTCGGCGGCTTCTCGCCGGAAGCCGTTGCCGGACGCATCATCGATTCTAACTCACGGTTGGTGATCACTTCCGACGAAGGTGTGCGCGCCGGGCGCAGCATTCCGCTGAAGAAAAACGTTGATGACGCGCTGAAAAACCCGAACGTCACCAGCATTGAACATGTGGTGGTACTGAAGCGTACTGGCGGGAAAATTGACTGGCAGGAAGGGCGCGACCTGTGGTGGCACGACCTGGTTGAGCAAGCCAGCGATCAGCATCAGGCGGAAGAGATGAACGCCGAAGATCCGCTGTTTATTCTCTACACCTCCGGTTCTACCGGTAAGCCGAAAGGCGTGCTGCACACTACCGGCGGTTATCTGGTGTACGCGGCGCTGACCTTTAAATATGTCTTTGATTATCATCCGGGCGATATCTACTGGTGTACCGCTGATGTGGGCTGGGTTACCGGACACAGTTATTTGCTGTACGGCCCGCTGGCCTGCGGCGCGACCACACTGATGTTTGAAGGTGTACCGAACTGGCCGACGCCTGCCCGTATGGCGCAGGTGGTGGATAAGCATCAGGTCAATATTCTTTACACCGCGCCCACGGCGATTCGCGCGCTGATGGCGGAAGGCGATAAAGCGATCGAAGGCACCGACCGTTCGTCGCTGCGCATTCTCGGTTCCGTGGGCGAGCCAATTAACCCGGAAGCGTGGGAGTGGTACTGGAAGAAGATCGGCAACGAGAAATGCCCGGTGGTCGACACCTGGTGGCAGACCGAAACTGGCGGTTTCATGATTACGCCTTTGCCTGGCGCTACTGAGCTGAAAGCCGGTTCGGCGACGCGTCCGTTTTTCGGCGTGCAACCGGCGCTGGTGGATAACGAAGGTAATCCACAAGAAGGTGCCGCTGAAGGCAGTCTGGTGATCACCGACTCCTGGCCGGGTCAGGCGCGTACGCTGTTTGGCGATCACGAACGTTTTGAACAGACCTACTTCTCCACCTTCAAAAATATGTATTTCAGCGGCGACGGCGCGCGTCGCGATGAAGATGGCTATTACTGGATCACCGGGCGCGTGGACGACGTGCTGAACGTCTCTGGTCACCGTCTGGGGACGGCAGAGATTGAGTCGGCGCTGGTGGCGCATCCGAAGATTGCCGAAGCCGCTGTGGTCGGTATTCCGCACAATATTAAAGGTCAGGCGATCTACGCCTACGTCACGCTTAATCACGGGGAGGAACCGTCACCAGAACTGTACGCAGAAGTCCGCAACTGGGTGCGTAAAGAGATTGG
The DNA here is from genome assembly GCF_005845405.1 of Escherichia sp. E4930. Lineage (NCBI taxonomy): Bacteria > Pseudomonadati > Pseudomonadota > Gammaproteobacteria > Enterobacterales > Enterobacteriaceae > Escherichia > Escherichia sp. E4930. The sequence continues at coordinate 42,723 of NZ_VCDZ01000025.1, forward strand.
CCCGCTGGCGACGCCAGACGTGCTGCACTGGACCGACTCCCTGCCTAAAACCCGCTCCGGCAAAATTATGCGCCGTATTCTGCGCAAAATTGCGGCGGGCGATACCAGCAACCTGGGCGATACCTCGACGCTTGCCGATCCTGGCGTGGTCGAGAAGCTGCTTGAAGAGAAGCAGGCTATCGCGATGCCATCGTAACCCACAATTGCCCGATGCGAGTCGGTAACGGTTTGTAGGCCTGATAAGACGCGACAGCGGCGCATCAGGCATTGATTGCCGGATGCGGCGTAAACGCCTTATCCGGCCTACATTCGGCAACAGTTGTAGGCCTGATAAGACGCGACAGCGTCGCATCAGGCGCTGGTTGCCGGATGCGACGTAAACGCCTTATCCGGCCTACTTCTGGCAACGGCTGTAGGCCTGATAAGACGCGACAGCGACGCATCAGGCATTGATTGCCGGATGCGGCGTAAACGC
>NZ_VCDZ01000026.1:0-23030 GCF_005845405.1 Escherichia sp. E4930
AATAGAGCAAATGAGTAAGGTGACGGGGGCGACGTCGAGATTCGCCCACATACCGTAACCCCATGAGATTACTGCTGCGGTCGCGAGTCCGCCAATGAAACCTTGCCAGGTTTTACCCGGAGAAACCTTCGGCGCAGCTTATGTTTGCCAAATAATTTGCCAAACATATATGCCCCTGAGTCAGCTCCCCAGACCAGGATCATGACATAGAGCAGCCATATCGCGCCACTGTAATGATTCTCGTCATAGTGCCACGCACGTAACGTCAGCATGCCCCAAAAGAAAGGCACAATGGTTAATACACCGAAAATAATGCGTAACGTTTTAGAGTTGCGCCAGATTGCCGCCGAACCGGGGTAAAATAGCACCAATAATAACGCAATACCCCACCAACCAAGCGAAGCCCAAAGTGAGACTTCAACCAGTGGTTGATGAATATTCCGATGATATTCCGGCAATAGAAAAAGCATCAGCGCCAGCAATAACCCGCACAGCACCGCCAGCCATACCCGCTGCGAGCGAGTGGTAAAACCGCTAAGCTGTCCCCATTCCCACGCCGCCAGCATACAAACTACCAGCGTAACAATGGCGAACCCCACCGGCGGCAACAAAAACAGCGCCGCGATGACTACGGGTATTAAAACAAAAGCAGATATCAGGCGATACTTCAGCAAAAGCGACCCCCATCAGGCTGTTTCATCACCGGGCTCGGTGCCGCCGAAACGACGCTCACGATTAGCAAAGGCATTTAACGCCCCTTCAAAGTCTTGTTCATCGAAATCGGGCCAAAGAACATCTGTAAAGTAAAGTTCGGCATAGGCAATTTGCCAAAGCAAAAAGTTACTAATGCGATGCTCCCCCCCAGTCCTAATTACTAAATCTACAGGGGCCAGTTCATGCATACAGACATGCTGGTTAAGCATCTCTTCATCTATCTGATCCGGTTGCAGGTTTCCTTGCTGCACCTTTTCAGCCAGTTGCCTGACTCCCTGGGCAATATCCCAACGTCCACCGTAGTTCGCCGCAATATTTAGCGTCAGACCGGTATTCCCGGCAGTTAACGCTTCAGATTTACGAATACGTTCTTGCAAACGCGAGTTAAAGCGACTGGTATCGCCAATAATACGCAGACGCACGTTATGTCGGTGCAGGCTTTTTACTTCGCTATCAAGCGCCCACACAAACAGTTCCATTAACGCACTGACTTCCTGCGCTGGTCGGTTCCAGTTTTCACTACTAAAGGCATACAGCGTTAACGCCTCAATACCGTTGTTGGCCGCAAAAGAGACAGCCCGGCGGACGGATTTTGCCCCGGCTTTATGCCCAAAGGCACGAATCTTCCCTTGCTTTTTTGCCCAGCGACCATTGCCGTCCATAATGATCGCAACATGGCGACAGCCATGCGCTGGCAATTTTTCGCTAAGTGGTTGAGTAGCAGACAACATCACGCGTTTTTTATTCCCTGATAGGGTTTACGGTACTCAGGAATACTGAAGCCTATACAAAAAAAAAGCCGTGTAAAACCACGGCATATCTGACCTTACAAAGCCAACTACTGACGATCAGATGGCGCAGACTATATCACTGAAGCCCTACGCTAACAAATAGCACGACTCTCTGTAGCCGGATTATCCTCAGCTTGCGAGACGCATCACCTCTTTTCTGGCGACCTCACGCGCATCGGCATCAACAGACAACACATCGTCCACACATTGTGGTTCGCGCATATCCATTTTTTCCAGTACGGATAAATTCAACGCAGCGATATCCGTAAAGCGGATTTGTTGCGCAAGAAAAGCAGCAACGGTGATTTCGTTTGCGGCATTCAATGCGGTCGTCGCTGCCTGGCCCTGTTCGAACGCCTTCATCGCCAGTTTCAGGCATGGATAACGATCATAATCCGGTGCGGCAAATGTCAACGCACTTAATTTGCAAAAATCGAGCGGCTTCACGCCAGAGTTCACGCGATTCGGCCATGCCATGGTGTGGGCAATTGGCGTACGCATGTCGGGTTCGCCCAGTTGTGCCAGAACGCTGCCGTCCTGATAACGCACCATCGAGTGAATCACTGACTGCGGGTGAATCAGCACTTCCATCTGGCTGGCGCTGGCGTTAAACAACCAGCGAGCTTCAATGTATTCCAGACCTTTGTTCATCATGGTAGCCGAATCGACAGAAATTTTACGTCCCATCGACCAGTTCGGATGACGGCAAGCTTGATCGGGCGTCATTGTTGCCAAATCGCGCAAGGGCGTCTCACGGAAAGGGCCACCAGACCCGGTAAGTAAAATGGACACCACGCCATTTTGCTCAAGGTCAGCGTATCCCAGATTATGCTGGATAGGTTGCGGTAAACTCTGAAAAATGGCGTTGTGTTCGCTATCGACCGGTAATAACTGTGCTTTACTCTGCTTTACTGCGTCCATAAACAGACGTCCGCAGGTGACCAGTGATTCTTTGTTTGCCAGCAGGATGGTTTTACCAGCACGGATCGCTGCAAGGGTAGGTAACAGGCCAGCAGCGCCCACAATCGCCGCCATCACCTGATCAACATCTTCAAGCGCCGCCATATCGCAGGCAGCTTGTTGCCCGCTTAAGACTTCGGTGCGGCTACCCTGTTGCTGTAGCATCGTTTTAAGAAGTTTCGCACTCGCTTCATCGTCCATAACAGCATAGCGGGGAGAGAACTCCAGGCACTGTTCTACCATGCGAGTGACATTTTTGCCTGCCACCAGCGCAACTACGCGGAAGTGTTCGGGATTATGGCGCACCACGTCCAGCGTGCTGCAACCAATCGAGCCGGTCGAGCCCAGAATGGTGAGTTGCTTCATGAAACATCCAGAGTTGAGACAGAATAAAAAGCAAAACGCCGCCAGCCGATCCGCAAGGATCTACTGAGCGGCGTTTTTGTCGTTCAAGAAATCAGAACTGCATCAGTTCTGCTTCTTTGTCTGCCAGCGCCGCTTCAATTTTCTTGATTGCAGCATCAGTCAGTTTCTGTACATCGTCCTGAGAACGGCGATCGTCGTCTTCGCTGATCTCTTTTTCTTTCAACAGTGCTTTCACTTTGTCGTTCGCATCACGACGCACGTTACGTACTGCAACACGCGCCTGTTCAGCTTCGCCACGAACGATTTTGGTCAGATCTTTACGACGCTCTTCCGTCAGCGGCGGCAGCGGAACACGAATGTCGCTACCCGCAGAGTTCGGGTTCAGGCCGAGATCGGACGCCATAATCGCTTTTTCAACGGCCGGAGACATTGAACGGTCAAACACGTTGATTTTCAGAGTACGGGAATCTTCTACCGTTACGCTTGCCAGCTGACGCAGCGGCGTTGGCGTGCCGTAATATTCCACGACAATGCCATCCAGCAGGCTGGGAGAAGCACGACCCGTGCGTATTTTGCTGATTTGGGTTTTGAACGCTTCAACGCATTTGTCCATGCGTACTTCAGCATCTTTTCTGATATCGCTAATCACGTTACGAATCCTTGAAAACTTGTCTCAGTCAGACCAGACAGTCACACACAGTGGAAGTGTGCTAAGTATAGCCCTGATTAAACATATTACGGGTAATTGTCTGGATTATTAGGCTATTTTATTTGCCATTTTGGCCCCGGGCAGTGCTCGCCATCCTCACGTACTTATGTACGCTCCGGTTGCTGCGAGCTGGCCGTGACCAGACTGCCTGCAACAATAACGCCTTATAATCAGACTTACGCCCCCGCGATACTTATGCGGAATCTTACCCTTATTTATCCATCACGGGAATTATTCCGTGATTAATGTTCCTTCTTTTTCACCCATTACCACACGGCGCAGTGCACCCGGTTTGTTCATGTTGAAAACACGAATCGGTAATTTGTGGTCACGAGCCAGCGTAAAGGCCGCCAGGTCCATGACTTTCAGCTCTTTTTCCAGCACTTCGCTGTAAGTCAGCTGCTCATACATAGTTGCAGTTGGATCTTTCGCTGGGTCAGCGGTAAACACACCGTCAACTTTGGTCGCTTTCAGCACCACATCGGCTTCAATTTCGATACCACGCAGGCAAGCTGCGGAGTCAGTGGTGAAGAATGGATTACCCGTACCGGCGGAGAGGATCACCACACGGTTGTTACGCAACAGGCTGATTGCTTCTGCCCAGCTGTAACTGTCGCACACGCCATTCAACGGAATAGCGGACATCAGACGAGCGTTCACATAGGCGCGGTGCAGTGCATCACGCATTGCCAGACCGTTCATTACGGTAGCCAGCATCCCCATGTGGTCGCCCACAACGCGGTTCATACCCGCTTTCGCCAGACCAGCGCCACGGAACAGGTTACCCCCACCAATCACCACACCAACCTGAATACCCAGTTCAACCAGCTCTTTGATTTCCTGAGCCATGCGATCCAGTATGCTTGCATCAATACCGAAGCCTTCCGTGCCCTGCAGAGCTTCGCCACTCAACTTAAGCAGAATGCGTTTATAGACGGGTTTTGCATTGGTAGCCATGTTTCTTTCCTGAGACTGTCAACGATTGAAATGAATTAATACCAGCGACATTGTACGTCGCTTTTCAGCGCAGCCCCATAAGGGTTAGCTGAATTTACAAGATGGGCGCAAAAAGAAGCCGCCCTCAGGCGGCTCCTTTTCGATAATTAAGACTGCTTGGACATCGCAGCAACTTCTGCTGCAAAGTCAGTCTCAACTTTCTCGATGCCTTCACCTACTTCGAAGCGGATGAAGCCAGTCACTTCAGCGTTATGCTCTTTCAGCAGCTGACCAACAGTTTTTGCCGGTTCCATAACGAACGGCTGACCGGTCAGAGAAACTTCGCCGGTGAATTTCTTCATGCGGCCTTCAACCATTTTCTCTGCGATTTCTTTCGGCTTACCAGACTGCATCGCGATGTCCAGCTGTACCTGGTATTCTTTCTCTACCACTTCAGCGGATACGTCTTCTGGTTTGATGAATTCTGGTTTGCTTGCAGCAACGTGCATAGCGATGTGTTTAACCAGCTCTTCGTCAGCGCCTTTAGCAGCAACCAGAACGCCGATACGCGCACCGTGCTGATAAGAACCCAGAACGTCGCCTTCCAGTGCAGCAACGCGGCGAATGTTGATGTTTTCACCAATTTTCGCTACCAGCGCAACACGTTCTTCTTCGAACTGTGCTTTCAGAACTTCAACGTCAGTGATTTTGCCAGCTACAGCTGCGTCCAGAACTTTGTCTGCGAACGCCTGGAAACCAGCGTCTTTCGCTACGAAGTCAGTCTGGCAGTTAACTTCCAGAATGATGCCGTAGTTGCCGTCGATTTTGGTTTTGATCACGCCGTCAGCAGCAACGTTGCCTGCTTTTTTCGCTGCTTTAATAGCACCGGACTTACGCATGTTTTCGATTGCCAGCTCGATGTCGCCGTTAGCTTCAGTCAGTGCTTTTTTGCAATCCATCATGCCTGCGCCAGTACGCTCACGCAGCTCTTTTACCAGGGATGCGGTAATTTCAGCCATTCTAAAATCCTCGGAGATGTGATCTGCCCGGCGTTAAACCGCACAGATATAAAAGTGAAAAAGGGGGCCATATGCAGGCCCCCTAACCAAACGTGTACTACCTGGTCTATAAGGGCTCTCCCCCCTTCATATTTCGCGCCGCAGATGCGTTGTCTTCGCTCGCTCATCCCGGTCACTTACTGATGTAAGCTCCCGGGAATTCTCGAGCTTGCCGCCTTTCTGCAACTCGAACTATTTTGGGGGAGTTATCAAGCCTTATTACTCAGCTTCTACGAAGCTTTCTTCCGCCTGGGAAGCCAGATCCTGAGAACGGCCTTCACGTACGGTTGCAGCAACAGCGCCCAGGTACAGGGTCACAGCACGGATTGCGTCGTCGTTACCCGGGATAACGAAGTCAACACCGTCCGGATCAGAGTTGGTATCAACGATAGCAAATACCGGAATACCCAGGTTGTTTGCTTCTTTGATAGCAATGTGTTCGTGGTCAGCATCGATTACAAACAGAGCGTCCGGCAGACCGCCCATGTCTTTGATACCGCCCAGGCTGTTTTCCAGTTTCTCCAGCTCACGAGTGCGCATCAGCGCTTCTTTCTTGGTCAGCTTTTCGAAAGTACCGTCCTGAGACTGAGTTTCCAGGTCTTTCAGACGTTTGATGGACTGACGAACGGTTTTCCAGTTAGTCAGCATACCGCCCAGCCAGCGATGGTTCACGAAGAACTGGTCGCAGCTCAGAGCAGCGTCTTTCACCGCTTCGCTTGCAGCGCGTTTAGTACCAACGAAAAGGATTTTACCTTTGCGAGAAGCAATCTTGTTCAGTTCAGCCAGAGCTTCGTTGAACATCGGTACAGTTTTCTCAAGGTTGATGATGTGAACTTTGTTACGCGCACCGAAGATGAACGGCTTCATTTTCGGGTTCCAGTAACGGGTCTGGTGACCGAAGTGAACACCAGCCTTGAGCATGTCGCGCATGGAAACAGTTGCCATGATTAAAACCTCTATATAAAAGTTGGGGTTATGCCTCCACGTATCCCATATTACCGACCCCAAAGGGCACCCCGGAATATGTGCCGATACGTGTGTGTTGTTACACAAAGTGAGATTGTCGCTTCCGTCCAGTCTGTGTATACGAAATGGATCGGAAGTCCGGCGCGCTTTATACCACAAATACGTCGCGGACACCAATAATTGTTGGCGCTGTGTACAGCACCAGACGATGAATTTTCTATTATAGAAAACGTTCAGTGGCACGTTTGGCGAAATTCAGAATGATTCTCAATTTGCCCGGGTGTGATACCATTGACAGCACTTACATATATATTGTCGGTATCACCGACGCTGATGGACAGAATTAATGGCTATCTCAATCAAGACCCCTGAAGATATCGAAAAAATGCGCGTCGCTGGCCGCCTGGCTGCCGAAGTGCTGGAGATGATCGAACCCTATGTTAAACCGGGCGTCAGCACCGGCGAGCTGGATCGCATCTGTAATGATTACATTGTTAATGAACAACACGCGGTTTCTGCCTGCCTCGGCTATCATGGTTATCCGAAATCTGTTTGCATCTCTATTAATGAAGTGGTGTGCCACGGTATTCCGGACGATGCCAAGCTGCTGAAAGATGGCGACATCGTTAACATCGATGTCACCGTTATTAAGGATGGTTTCCACGGCGACACCTCGAAAATGTTTATCGTCGGTAAGCCGACCATCATGGGCGAACGCCTGTGCCGCATCACACAAGAGAGCCTGTACCTGGCGCTGCGTATGGTAAAACCAGGCATCAATCTGCGCGAAATCGGTGCAGCGATTCAGAAATTTGTCGAAGCAGAAGGCTTCTCTGTCGTTCGTGAATATTGCGGACACGGTATTGGTCGCGGCTTCCATGAAGAACCGCAAGTACTGCACTATGACTCCCCTGAAACCAACGTCGTGCTGAAACCAGGGATGACATTCACTATCGAGCCAATGGTCAACGCGGGTAAAAAAGAGATCCGCACCATGAAAGATGGCTGGACGGTAAAAACCAAAGATCGCAGCTTGTCTGCACAATACGAGCATACTATTGTGGTGACTGATAACGGCTGCGAAATTCTGACGTTACGCAAGGATGACACCATCCCGGCGATAATCTCGCACGACGAATAAGAGGAAGACAAACGCAAAAATGCCTGATGCGTCCTACCTTCTCCATTTGCAAGGAGTTGTAGGCTGGATAAGGCGTTCACGCCGCATCCGGCATGAACAAAGCGCACTTTGTCAACAATCTGAAGCCGGCGAATGCCGGCTTTTTTAATGTGATAATGTAATCTTATGGGTGGCGCACGATGAATACCCTTCCAGAACAGTACGCAAACACCGCTCTCCCCACCCTGCCCGGTCAACCGCAAAATCCATGCGCCTGGCCCCGTGATGAATTAACTGTCTGTGGGATAAAAGCCCATATTGATACTTTCCAGCGTTGGCTGGGTGATGCCTTTGATAGTGGGATCTCCGCTGAACAATTGATTGAAGCCCGCACTGAATTTATCGACCAGCTCCTGCAACGGTTATGGATTGATTCAGGATTCAGCCAGATCGCCGATCTGGCGCTGGTTGCCGTCGGTGGTTATGGTCGTGGCGAGCTGCATCCGCTTTCAGACGTCGATTTACTGATCTTAAGCCGTAAAAAACTTCCGGACGATCAGGCGCAAAAAGTGGGCGAGCTGTTAACGCTGCTCTGGGATGTGAAGCTGGAAGTCGGTCATAGCGTGCGCACGCTTGAAGAGTGCATGCTGGAAGGATTATCAGATTTAACCGTCGCCACCAACCTGATCGAATCCCGCTTGTTAATTGGCGATGTAGCGCTATTTCTCGAACTGCAAAAGCATATTTTCAGCGAAGGATTCTGGCCGTCCGATAAGTTTTACGCGGCGAAAGTTGAAGAACAAAACCAGCGCCACCAGCGTTATCACGGCACCAGCTACAATCTTGAACCAGACATCAAAAGCAGCCCCGGCGGCTTGCGCGATATCCACACTCTGCAATGGGTGGCCCGCCGCCATTTTGGCGCAACATCACTCGATGAAATGGTCGGATTTGGCTTCTTAACGTCTGCGGAACGTGCAGAGCTAAATGAGTGTTTGCATATTCTCTGGCGAATTCGCTTCGCCCTGCATTTGGTGGTCAACCGTTACGATAATCGCCTGTTATTTGATCGCCAGCTTAGCGTTGCCCAGCGTCTGAATTACGGTGGTGAAGGTAACGAGCCAGTCGAACAGATGATGAAGGATTATTTTCGCGTTACGCGCCGCGTTAGCGAACTTAACCATATGCTATTGCAACTGTTCGACGAGGCTATCCTCGCCCTCCCTGCCGACGAAAAACCGCGACCAATAGACGATGAATTTCAGCTACGCGGCACGCTTATCGATCTGCGCGATGAAACGCTGTTTATGCGCCAACCAGAAGCGATATTACGCATGTTCTATACGATGGTGCGCAACAGTGCGATCACCGGCATTTACTCCACCACTCTGCGCCAGTTACGTCATGCCCGTCGCCATCTGCAACAACCGCTGTGCAATATTCCTGAAGCGCGAAAGCTATTTTTGAGCATTCTGCGTCACCCTGGTTCGGTGCGTCGAGGACTGTTACCGATGCATCGCCATAGCGTGCTCGGTGCCTATATGCCGCAATGGTCGCATATCGTCGGGCAGATGCAGTTTGACCTGTTCCACGCCTACACGGTGGATGAACATACTATTCGCGTGATGTTGAAACTGGAGAGTTTTGCCAGTGAAGAAACGCGCCAGCGCCATCCGTTGTGTGTGGATGTCTGGCCGCGATTGCCGTCACCTGAGCTTATCTTTATCGCCGCACTGTTTCACGATATCGCCAAAGGGCGTGGCGGCGACCACTCGATACTCGGCGCACAAGACGTAGTGCATTTTGCCGAGCTCCACGGGCTGAACTCGCGCGAAACGCAACTGGTCGCCTGGCTGGTTCGCCAGCACTTGCTGATGTCGGTCACCGCCCAACGCCGCGATATTCAGGATCCGGAAGTCATCAAGCAGTTTGCCGAAGAAGTGCAAACGGAAACCCGGCTGCGCTATCTGGTATGCCTGACAGTGGCCGATATTTGCGCCACCAACGAAACACTATGGAATAGCTGGAAGCAAAGCCTGTTGCGCGAACTCTATTTCGCCACCGAAAAACAGCTACGACGCGGGATGCAAAACACGCCGGATATGCGCGAACGAGTTCGCCATCATCAGCTTCAGGCGCTGGCGCTGCTGCGTATGGATAACATCGACGAAGAGGCGCTGCACCAGATTTGGTCGCGCTGTCGCGCAAACTATTTTGTCCGCCATAGCCCAAATCAACTGGCCTGGCATGCGCGCCATTTATTACACCATGATTTAAGCAAACCGCTGGTATTGCTTAGCCCGCAGGCTACGCGTGGAGGCACCGAGATTTTTATCTGGAGCCCGGACCGCCCCTATCTGTTTGCCGCCGTCTGTGCCGAATTAGACCGTCGCAATTTAAGCGTTCACGACGCACAAATTTTCACTACCCGCGACGGAATGGCAATGGATACCTTCATCGTGCTGGAACCAGATGGCAGCCCGCTGTCCGCAGATCGCCATGAAGTCATTCGTTTTGGACTTGAGCAGGTACTGACGCAAAGTAGCTGGCAGCCACCACAGCCGCGTCGTCAACCGGCAAAACTACGTCACTTTACTGTTGAAACCGAAGTGACGTTTTTGCCTACCCATACTGACCGAAAATCATTCCTCGAACTGATCGCTCTCGACCAACCTGGACTACTGGCCCGAGTTGGGAAAATTTTTGCCGATCTGGGAATTTCGCTTCATGGCGCTCGAATTACAACCATTGGCGAGCGAGTAGAAGATTTATTCATAATCGCCACCGCTGATCGGCGCGCACTTAATAACGAGTTGCAGCAGGAAGTGCATCAGCGGTTGACAGAGGCCCTCAATCCAAACGATAAAGGGTGATGTGTTTACTGATATGAAAAGAGTTTAACAATGCAGCAGTTACAGAACATTATTGAAACCGCTTTTGAACGCCGTGCCGAGATCACGCCAGCCAATGCAGACACCGTTACCCGCGAAGCGGTAAATCAGGTGATCGCCCTGCTGGATTCCGGCGCACTGCGTGTAGCGGAAAAAATTGACGGTCAGTGGGTGACGCATCAGTGGTTGAAAAAAGCGGTGCTGCTCTCTTTCCGTATTAATGATAATCAGGTGATCGAAGGGGCAGAAAGCCGCTACTTCGATAAAGTGCCGATGAAATTCGCTAACTACGATGAAGCGCGTTTCCAGAAAGAAGGCTTCCGCGTCGTGCCACCAGCGGCAGTGCGTCAGGGCGCATTTATCGCCCGTAATACCGTGCTGATGCCATCTTATGTCAACATCGGCGCATACGTTGATGAAGGTACGATGGTTGATACCTGGGCCACCGTCGGTTCCTGTGCGCAGATTGGTAAAAACGTGCATCTGTCTGGCGGCGTAGGCATTGGTGGCGTGCTGGAGCCGCTGCAGGCTAACCCGACCATTATTGAAGATAACTGCTTCATCGGCGCACGCTCTGAAGTGGTTGAAGGGGTGATTGTCGAAGAAGGTTCCGTCATCTCTATGGGCGTATACATCGGTCAAAGCACCCGTATTTACGACCGTGAAACCGGCGAAATCCATTACGGTCGCGTACCGGCAGGTTCTGTGGTGGTATCCGGCAACCTGCCGTCGAAAGATGGCAAATACAGCCTCTACTGTGCGGTTATCGTTAAGAAAGTTGACGCGAAAACTCGCGGCAAAGTCGGCATTAACGAACTGCTGCGTACCATCGACTAAAAGTATGCACACGGGCAGCACGACGCTGCCCGATTTTTTTGCAGGGATGAGCGATGATTTCACGCCGACGATTTTTGCAGGCTGCCGCCGCGACGTTAGCCGCGGGCTCAGGTTTCGGTTATATGCATTACTGGGAACCTGGCTGGCTTGAATTAATCCGTCACCGCCTCGCCTTTTTTAAAGACAACGTTGCACCTTTCAAAATCCTTTTTCTGGCAGATCTCCATTACTCTCGTTTTGTTCCTCTAAGCCTGATTTCTGACGCGATTGCTCTTGGCGTAGCACAAAAGCCCGATTTGATATTGCTGGGCGGCGATTACGTATTATTTGATATGCCGCTGAATTTTCCGGCGTTTGCTGACGTACTCTCCCCCCTTGCCGAATGTGCGCCGACGTTTGCCTGCTTCGGCAACCACGATCGCCCTGTTGGTACAGAGAAAAATCGCTTAATTGGCGAGGCGTTGCAATCGGCGGGCATCACGGTGTTGGTTAACCAGGCAACCGTGATCGCTACGCCGAACAGGCAATTCGAACTGGTAGGCACTGGTGATTTATGGGCCGGACAATGCAAACCGCCTCCCGCCAGCGAAGCCAATCTGCCACGACTGGTGTTGGCGCATAATCCCGACAGCAAAGAAGTCATGCGTAATGAAAAGTGGGATCTGATGCTTTGTGGTCACACTCACGGCGGTCAGTTACACGTGCCATTAGTTGGCGAACCTTTTGCGCCAGTTAAAGATAAACGCTATGTCGCAGGGTTAAACGCTTTTGGCGAACGACACATCTACACGACTCGAGGTGTGGGAAGTTTGTATGGCTTGCGTCTGAACTGCCGCCCGGAAGTGACAATGCTGGAACTGGTGTAGAACATGAATGATATCGCCAGAATAAAGCAGGTAATTTTTTTAATTTTACGCCATGATAGAAGTCTGGAAGAAAAAGGCTTTCTGCGATCACAGTCGAGCCGAGCGGGCCAGGCCAAATGCTAAGATAAGCACAATTTACTGACTCATTTTGAGGTAACGCTATGTACGACAATCTGAAAAGTCTGGGTATTACCAATCCTGAAGAAATTGATCGTTACAGCCTCCGGCAGGAAGCCAACAACGATATTCTGAAAATCTATTTTCAGAAAGACAAAGGCGAGTTTTTCGCTAAAAGCGTGAAGTTTAAATATCCGCGTCAGCGCAAAACGGTCGTCGCCGATGGTGTGGGTCAGGGTTATAAAGAAGTGCAGGAGATCAGCCCGAATCTGCGTTATATCATTGATGAGCTTGATCAAATCTGCCAGCGTGACCGCAGTGAAGTTGATCTTAAACGTAAGATCCTCGACGACTTACGTCACCTGGAGTCAGTAGTAACCAATAAGATCAGCGAGATTGAAGCCGATCTGGAAAAACTGACGCGTAAATAATAATACTGATGCCATTCTGTATGGCCGGGTAAAGTATCGCCCGGCTTTAATTTATCATGCTCCTACCGCTCTTCATCCAGTTGCAACGCAACATACAGCAGCAACCTGTCATCAAAATTGCCCAAATCCAGCCCGGTCAGTTCCGATATACGATTAAGCCTATACTCCAGAGTATTGCGATGGATAAACAGCGCCTTTGACGTTGCCAGCGGCTGCACATTATGGCGAAACCACGCCGTCAGCGTTCGCCGCAGTAAACCGTTATTGTCCATCGCTTTCAGCCGCGCCAGCGGTCGCGCCAGTTCGTTGGCTTGCCAGTCGCCACGTAAACTGTCGAGTAATACTGGCAGCATCAGATCCTGATAAAAATAGCAGCGACTTTCTGGCATACGCTGTTTACCCACTACCATCGTTGTTTTCGCCGTACGATAAGAACGCGCAATACTGCCAGCGCCGGTAAAATAATTGCCCAGTGACACGCGAAAACGCAGCTGGCCGTACTCCTTCATACGAGTAATAAGTTGCTCTACTCGCTTACGATGGTCTTCCGCATCCCAGCGCCCAAACGTATTCAACGCCGGTTTCAGCACTACCATTTCGGTTAGCGAGACTATCGCCACCAGATTATTGCGTTCCGGCGTGGTGAGTGCATTTTGCAGTTGCTGTAGTTCCGCCATCGCACTGTCCACGCCAAGTTGACCGCTGTCGACCTCGACAATGGCTACCACGCGGGGTTGATTGAGATCGATACCCAGTCGTTGCGCCCATTCAGTTAACGCTGGCGTATTTTCTTCAGCCTGAATCAGATGCATGACTAACTCTTCACGCAGTCGGCTATCCTGCGCCAGCAGGTGCATCAACCGCGACTGTTCCAGCATCATCTCCGCCGTCATACAGACCAGTTCACCATATTTGCGCAAATGCTCCGGTTCACCGGTCAGGCCGATAACGCCGACAATCTCGCCTTCCAGCCGTAACGGCAGGTTAATCCCCTGACGTACACCGTGCAGATGGCGCGCTACCGCATCATCGATATCGACCACCCGCCCTTGCGACAGTACCAGTAATGCACCTTCGTGCAATTCACCAATACGCTCACGATCGCCGCTGCCGATAATTCGCCCGCGAGCATCCATTACGTTGATATTGGTATCGATGATGCGCATGGTACGCGCCACGATATCCTGCGCCATTTTGGTATCAAGATGCCAGCCAGCCATAAGCCCTCCGTTGTGCACGGTTTAGCATAAGGAAGTACGCAACGCACGGCATTGTGCAAATGCACAAAGGACGGCGGAGAAATATGGAGTTGTGGAGGGGGTCACAAATTGAAAAGAGAACCCCTTCCCATTTGCAGGAAGGGGTTGAGGGAGATTACTGCATTAACAAGTAGATGGTGCTATCGCCGCGCTGAATGTTCAGCGCCAGCACTGACGGCTTGCTGTCGAGAACTTTACGCAGTTCAGCGATGTTTTTCACTGTCTGCTGGTTCGCGCCAATAATCACATCACCTTTTTTCAGGCCAATCTGCGCAGCCGGAGTACCGGTTTTCACGTTGTTCACGACCACGCCCTGATCTTTGCCTTTGTTGCTCATTTCAGCGCCTTCAATACCATTGAAGATAGAGCTGGAATCAACTTGATTCTGGCTGCTCTGCTGCAGTTCCAGATTCACGTTGACCTGCTTACCATCGCGCAGCAAGCCCAGGGTCAGTTTGCTGCCCACCGGCATAGTACCCACCTGAGCACGCAGTGCGGCAAAGCTGCTGATCGGCTTACCGTTCAGTGAAGTGATCACATCACCCGCTTTAATACCCGCTTTTGCAGCGGAGGAATTCGGCAGAACCTGGCTTACGAAAGCGCCACGCTGGGCGTCAACTTTCATCGCTTTCGCCAGTTCAGAGTTCAGCTCAGTACCCATAATGCCCAACTCACCGCGTTTCACCTGGCCGTATTCCACCATCTGTGAGGTCAGGTTTTTCACCATGTTGCTCGGGATAGCAAAACCGATACCGATGTTACCGCCGTCTGGTGCAAGGATCGCGGTGTTAATACCGATCAGTTCACCGTTCAGGTTAACCAGCGCACCACCGGAGTTACCACGGTTGATTGCTGCGTCCGTCTGGATGAAGTTTTCGTAGTTTTCGGCGTTCAGACCGCTACGCCCCAGTGCAGAGACGATACCGGAAGTTACCGTCTCGCCCAGACCAAACGGGTTACCGATAGCGACGGTGTAATCACCCACGCGCAGCGCATCGGAATCCGCCATCTTAATCGCGGTCAGGTTTTTCGGGTTCTGGATCTGGATCAGCGCGATATCAGAGCGCGGATCTTTGCCGACCATCTTCGCGTCGAACTTACGGCCATCGCTCAGTTGAACTTTAATGACCGTCGCGTTATCGACAACGTGGTTGTTAGTCACGACATAGCCTTTATCGGCATCAATGATGACGCCAGAACCCAGCGCCATGAATTTTTGTTGCTGGCCACCGCCGTTACCACCTTGTCCACCGCCCTGACAGAACGGGGAGCTCTGGAACGGAGAACCTTCCTGGCAGAACGGGGAATCATCACCGAAGAACTGCTGGAAATTACGCGGCATACGCGGCGTATTAACGGTTGTGCTACCTTCTACGTTAATGCTGACCACTGAAGGCATCACCTTTTCGAGCATCGGTGCAAGGCTTGGCATCTGCTGGGCTGTCGTTGCTGAAGAAGTCTCAGCCGCCGTTGCAGAGAGCGGAGATAACGCCAAACCTAAACTCAGAGCCAGTGCACTCAGTGCTAATGTGGTTTTTTTCATGTATTTCAGTCTCGATTAACAGATAACGCAAAATTGCTGTGTTCTTCAGATTCGTTTTATAGCGCGAAGTTCCGAACTAAAGTTTCTGCAAAAAGTAAAAATTTATTGTCCGTCTTTACAAAAGCCTGGTTATTGTTCTACGGCCATCAGACGTCGGTATTCATCCCACGCATAAAGGTCTGTCATACCGCTGATATAATCCTGTAACAGTCGGCAGCGGTAATAATATTCCCATAGCGGAAGCTCAGGTGAATCTGACGATAATTTACTGACAGCCTCAACATAGGCCAACCGATGGCGCGTTGAGAGCTTATGGAATAAACGCGTTTCAATGGGGAAACGTTTCACACGCTCTTTTTCAACAAGTTCGGTAAAGTCTGATAACGACATGTTTAACAACGGTCGATATATCTCTAATAAACCGCTAATCACCCGGTAGCCCTGCAATTCAAGCTGCTCGACATCTGGATGGCTAAACACATGTTTTACAGCGACATTTTTATATAACTTCAGCAACTGGCTACATTCGCTGGCATCTTCTAACAGTGCATGATTAAAGGTTCCGGCAAAAATTTCAGGTAAGTTATCAATAAATCGTTGTGCCGCATACGGCACCAGTTTATTTAAGGTATTTACGCGTAAATACATAAAAAACTGATCTTCCGTGCTACGACTTAAGCTATTTGAGCGCGATTTTTCCCAGGCATTTTCTACCACCTGCGCAAACAGCGAGCCGTTCTCATGCTGGCCCCATGCTTCATGCAGATGATGATAAAGCTGTTCAACGGTAAATATTCTTTTTTCTACCGCATCTTCAAGATCAGCCACACAATAAGATATATCGTCGGCAGCTTCCATAATCCACGTTAATGGGAAGCGACTGTAAAGCGCTAAATTAAGTTCTTTACGCAAACGCGCAATATAGAATTCTTCAGAAAGGTAATAGCCCGGCTTTTTCATTAAATAATCGTGAGTCGCGGGCGTTTCGCCACGCCACCACGCCGGACGGGTATATTTTAAAATACCGCCTACCTGGGCCCAGGTAAGATTCATCCGCATCAATGTATGCACCAGACGAATACCCTGTGCGTTACCTTCAAAATGACATAAGTCCTGACGAATTTTTCGCCGCAGCTCGTTGAGCGGCTCCTCCCCTTCCCTCAATCGCAACGCTGCCACGCTACAGCGATCGTCGGTTAATGGCTGACTTTCGGCATCCTCCGGGTACAAGCGCTGACGGAACCAGTCATTAATGGCTGCCTCGCCGAAATGACCAAACGGCGGATTTCCTATGTCATGCATCAGGCACGACATTTCGACAATGCTTTCAAACGGCCCGGTCAACTCGTCCAGACCGTAAGCCTCCAGCAATTTAAGCTCTTTCAGGCGGCTTAAAATTTCTTTAGCGATATAACGCCCCACCTGCTGAACTTCCATAGAATGGGTAAGACGCGTGCGCACGGCAGCATTGCGCTCAAGTGGGAAGACCTGGGTCTTTTGTTGCAGACGGCGAATCGCCGGGGAGTTGATAATACGCCCGCGATCGCTCTCGAAGATCCGCAGGATCTCATGTTCAGTTTTAACGCCCTGCGGTGAACGATAACGACGATGCCAGTTTATTTTATTTCGGAAATCAATCTGTGCCATGTCCTCTCCCGCGTGAGAAATACGCTTCCCCTCAAGCGCATGATAAACTATGCCTTCAAATCGAGCTTATCGCGAGTAAATCTATGAAAATCGGCATCATTGGTGCAATGGAAGAAGAAGTTACGCTGCTGCGTGACAAAATCGAAAACCGTCAAACTATCAGCCTGGGCGGTTGCGAAATCTATACCGGCCAACTGAACGGAACCGAGGTTGCGCTTCTGAAATCAGGCATTGGTAAAGTCGCAGCGGCGCTGGGTGCAACTCTGCTGCTGGAACACTGCAAGCCTGATGTGATTATTAACACCGGTTCCGCGGGTGGCCTGGCGCCAACGCTAAAAGTGGGCGATATCGTTGTCTCGGACGAAGCACGTTATCACGACGCGGATGTCACGGCGTTTGGCTATGAATACGGTCAACTGCCTGGCTGCCCTGCAGGCTTCAAAGCTGACGATAAACTGATCGCTGCCGCCGAGTCCTGCATTGCCGAACTGAATCTTAACGCTGTACGTGGCCTGATTGTTAGCGGCGACGCTTTCATCAACGGCTCTGTTGGTCTGGCGAAAATCCGCCACAATTTCCCGCAGGCCATTGCAGTAGAAATGGAAGCGACAGCTATCGCTCACGTTTGCCACAATTTTAACGTCCCGTTTGTGGTGGTGCGCGCCATCTCTGACGTCGCCGATCAACAGTCTCACCTTAGCTTCGACGAGTTCCTGGCCGTTGCTGCCAAACAGTCCAGCCTGATGGTTGAGTCACTGGTGCAGAAACTGGCTCATGGCTAAGTCACTCTTCAGGGCGCTGGTCGCCCTGTCTTTTCTTGCGCCACTGTGGCTCAACGCCGCGCCGCGTGTCATCACACTTTCCCCCGCTAACACCGAACTCGCATTTGCCGCCGGGATCACGCCGGTAGCGGTCAGCAGTTATTCCGACTATCCGCCAGAAGCACAGAAAATAGAGCAGGTTTCCACCTGGCAAGGGATGAATCTGGAACGTATTGTGGCGCTAAAACCCGATCTGGTCGTAGCCTGGCGCGGGGGTAACGCCGAGCGGCAAGTTGACCAGCTTGCTTCGCTGGGAATAAAAGTGATGTGGGTCGATGCGACAAGCATTGAACAAATTGCCGATGCGTTACGTCAACTGGCCCCGTGGAGTCCGCAACCTGACAAGGCCGAGAAAGCCGCGCAAACCTTGCTGGAACAGTATGCGCAACTCAAAGCTAAATTCGCCTACAAACCTAAAAAACGTGTTTTCTTACAATTCGGCATTAATCCGCCCTTCACCAGCGGAAAAGAGTCGATTCAGAACCAGGTACTGGAAGTTTGCGGTGGAGAAAACATCTTTAAAAACAGCCATGTTCCCTGGCCACAGGTGAGCCGCGAACAGGTATTAGCACGCGCGCCACAGGCAATTGTCATCACTGGCGGATCGGACCAAACTCCTAAAATCGAGCAATACTGGGGTGAACAGCTCAAAATTCCCATTATTCCTCTCACAAGTGACTGGTTTGAACGTGCAAGCCCACGTATTATCCTCGCTGCACAACAACTCTGTAATGCGCTTTCACAAGTGGATTAGCGCCTGACCTTTTCAGGTGCTCAGTGGGGATTGAACAATGCTCGTCTATTGGCTGGATATAGTCGGCACAGCGGTATTTGCCATCTCCGGCGTTTTACTTGCCGGAAAATTGCGTATGGACCCTTTTGGCGTCCTGGTATTAGGCGTGGTTACCGCAGTAGGCGGTGGAACCATTCGTGACATGGCGCTGGATCACGGTCCGGTATTTTGGGTGAAAGACCCTACCGATCTGGTCGTTGCAATGGTAACCAGCATGCTGACGATCGTCCTGGTACGCCAGCCAAGACGCTTGCCGAAATGGATGCTGCCGGTGCTGGATGCTGTTGGGTTGGCAGTATTTGTTGGCATTGGCGTCAACAAAGCCTTTAATGCGGATGCGGGTCCATTGATTGCGGTATGTATGGGCGTTATTACGGGCGTTGGCGGCGGGATCATTCGCGATGTACTGGCGCGCGAAATCCCCATGATTTTACGTACAGAAATCTACGCAACAGCCTGTATTATCGGCGGTATTGTCCACGCTACGGCTTATTATACGTTTTCCGTCCCGTTAGAAACGGCCAGTATGATGGGGATGGTGGTAACGCTATTGATTCGACTGGCTGCTATCCGTTGGCATCTTAAACTGCCGACGTTTGCGCTGGATGAGAATGGGCGTTAAAGAGAGTAGATGTGCCGGATAGTTTATCCGGCACATTAACAGCAGATTAGATGCTGAAGGAAGAACCGCAACCGCAGGTGCTTTTCGCGTTCGGGTTGGTCACGATGAAACGCGAACCTTCCAGTCCTTCAGTATAATCAACGGAACCACCAACCAGATATTGCAGGCTCATCGGGTCAACCACCAGGCCAACGCCCTGTTTTTCGATGGTCATATCGCCTTCGTTCACCTGATCATCAAAGGTGAAACCATACTGGAAGCCGCTGCAACCGCCACCGGTGATATACACGCGTAATTTCAGATTCGGGTTATCTTCGTCAGCGATCAGGCTTTTAACTTTGTTGGCTGCTGCGTCGGTAAACTCCAGCGGCAGTGCTACGTCATCACTCATATTTTGCTCCAAACGACATCGGCAATTGGGCAAATTCTAACCCAATAATAATCGCCATTATCTAATACCCTGGTATTTCGTTCAAGTATTCTCGCTGGCGACAGCGGCCTTGCTTCGCGCCAGTTGCTCCGCTTCCTGTTTTGCCAGCGTGCGCGCAAGAATCGCCGAGTATAGCGGTTTTCCGCCGGTAAATTGTGCTAATAGTGTTGCGCCAAGACCGGTAATAATCATTGGCAAAATGAGCTGATAGTTATCTGTCATCTCTAATACCAGAATGATCCCCGTTAACGGCGCGCGAATAGATGCCGCCAGTAATGCCCCCATTCCGGCAATAGCAAACGTCCCCGCCTCAAGGTGATATTGCGGAAACAGCTCAACGGCAACCATCCCGAACGCGGTTCCCAGCACGGTACCCAGCGCCAGCATCGGAGCGAAAATACCGCCCGGCGCGCCGGAAGAGAAACAGAGTAAGGTGGTGATGACCCGCGCGACAAAGATAAATACCAGCATTCCCATGCTGAAGTTCCCCGCCGTGGCGATAGGAATCAGGTTAAAACCACCGCCTGAGGTTTCAGGAGCGACAAAACCCAGCAGCCCACACAAACCACCAATTGCACCGCCCATCAGTACCCATTTGGTAATATTGCCGCCGTGCACACGGTGCAGCAAATCCTGCATTCCCAGCACCCATTTATTAAAAATAGGGCCGAAGATGCCAAAAATAATACCGAGGATCAGATAAAGCCACAGCGTATTGAGCGGGGCGTCAGAAAGTTTACCGACGTCAATAAGTGCAACTTCGTGGTTAAATACCCGGTACATAATGGTCGACATAATGACGCCAATAAATACCGCTTTAATCGAAATTAGCGTATAGCGAAACTGCGGACGCATCTCTTCAATAATAAAAAGAATACCCGCCAGCGGCGCGTTAAAAGCTGCCGCCAGACCCGCCGCCGCACCGGTTGCCAGTAACGTATGGCGAGCTTCGTCACCTTTCATGCGGAAAATATCAAGCACCATCCGACCAATATTACCACCAATCTGCACGGTTGGCCCTTCGCGCCCCAGAACCATACCGCCGCCCAGCGTCCCCAGACCACCAAAGAATTTCACTGGCAATACACGCCACCAGCGAACGGGACGTTGATCTTCCAACGCCCCTTCAATTTCCGGGATACCCGAACCACCCGCTTCCGGTGCGTATTTGCGCACCAAGAAATAACCGAACATCGCCAGCACTGCCGAACAGAGAAAAGCAACGGTTAACAGAAGTGGGTAATTATCGGCAGTATGTACCAGCGCGCCCATGCGTTGGTTCTGCAACCAGGCGACACCTTTGTCAAAAGCAACCGCTGCCAGCCCGACAAGGGTACCGACGACCGCCGCCATAAACAAAATAGCTAATGGCGTTTTATCACGCTCAAGAAGCTGGCGAATGAGTTGTCTGCGTCGCAGACGCGCAGCCTGCGGTATTTCATAAGAGGGAGTATCAGTTTTCATCCAATGATCACATATTGGTCATACAAATAAGATGACGGCATTTTACTCGTACATTCAATGAAAATCCTTTGCAAAGCGTAATGTTTCAAATGCACAAAACTTTTATACTCTACGAAGTCAAAGTTGCAGCAGTAAAAGCAACTTGTTGACGAGTATTTAACTTGTTATGAATAACCTAGAATAGCAGCCATTCACTTTTTCTACGAATCAGGAACCCTCCATGAGTAAGTCTGAAAATCTTTACAGCGCAGCGCGCGAGCTGATCCCTGGCGGTGTGAACTCTCCTGTTCGCGCCTTTACTGGCGTGGGCGGCACTCCACTGTTTATCGAAAAAGCGGACGGCGCTTATCTGTATGATGTTGATGGCAAAGCGTATATCGATTATGTCGGTTCCTGGGGGCCGATGGTGCTGGGCCATAACCATCCGGCGATCCGTAACGCAGTGATTGAAGCCGCCGAGCGCGGTCTGAGCTTTGGTGCGCCGACCGAAATGGAAGTGAAAATGGCGCAACTGGTGACCGAACTGGTGCCAACGATGGATATGGTGCGCATGGTGAACTCCGGCACCGAAGCGACAATGAGCGCCATCCGCCTGGCCCGTGGTTTTACTGGCCGTGACAAGATCATCAAATTCGAAGGTTGCTACCACGGTCATGCTGACTGCCTGCTGGTGAAAGCCGGTTCTGGCGCACTCACTTTAGGGCAGCCAAACTCACCGGGCGTTCCGGCAGATTTCGCCAAACATACCTTAACCTGTACTTATAACGATCTGGCCTCTGTACGCGCCGCGTTCGAACAGTACCCGCAAGAGATTGCCTGTATTATCGTCGAGCCGGTGGCAGGCAATATGAACTGTGTTCCACCGCTGCCAGAGTTCCTGCCAGGTCTGCGCGCGCTGTGCGACGAATTTGGCGCGTTGCTGATCATTGATGAAGTGATGACTGGCTTCCGCGTGGCACTGGCTGGCGCACAGGATTATTACGGCGTGGTGCCAGATCTCACCTGTCTGGGCAAAATCATCGGTGGTGGAATGCCGGTAGGTGCCTTCGGCGGTCGTCGTGATGTGATGGATGCGCTGGCCCCGACGGGTCCGGTGTATCAGGCGGGTACGCTTTCCGGTAACCCGATTGCGATGGCCGCCGGTTTCGCCTGTCTGAATGAAGTCGCGCAGCCGGGCGTTCACGAGACACTGGATGAGCTGACAACACGTCTGGCAGAAGGTCTGCTGGAAGCGGCGGAAGAAGCGGGAATTCCGCTGGTCGTTAACCACGTTGGCGGCATGTTCGGTATTTTCTTTACCGACGCCGAGTCCGTAACATGCTACCAGGATGTGATGTCCTGTGACGTGGAACGCTTTAAGCGTTTCTTCCATATGATGCTGGACGAAGGTGTTTACCTGGCACCGTCAGCGTTTGAAGCGGGCTTTATGTCCGTGGCGCACAGCATGGAAGATATCAATAACACCATCGATGCTGCACGTCGGGTGTTTGCGAAGTTGTGATCCAACATTGTTTGTCGGATGCGGCGTGAACGCCTTATCTGACCTACAGATCAGGACCGTTTGTAGGCCCGATAAGACGCGCCAGCGTCGCATCGGGCATTGTTTGTCGGATGCGGCGTGAACGCCTTATCCGACCTACGGTTCGGGGCCGTTTGTAGGCCCGATAAGGCGCACCAGCGTCGCATCGG
>NZ_VCDZ01000027.1:0-21745 GCF_005845405.1 Escherichia sp. E4930
GTAGCTGTATCTAGTGGTGCAGTGAGAGTATTTGTTGTCGAACAATTAAATTGTGTACTCCCATTTTTGTCTGGAGTGTCGGTTGTCCATACTTCAACTGCGGCATTTGTTGCTGGGTTATTACTTGATTTGTTCGCAAATGCAGTACCTGCACAGCCTGCTATCCTGGGGCTTAATTTCACTTTTGCACTTTTATCCGGAATACCTGCGCAACCGCTAAAGCGAATCTTAAATTTCTTTATTTTGCTTTTAGCAACAAGTTCAGATATATAGACATCGCCAAATGCAACGGTTGTGCTCTGTTTATTATTATCATCAAGTAGTGTGGTGGTACAGGTACCCATTGTGATTTCACTATTTACTGTCAGGGTTGCTGACGTCGTGCCAGCCTGAGCGACATTAACAAAAATAACGCCACTAGCGATAACAGTACCAATCATTGTAGCTATATTTTTTATTTTCATGGTTGCGGTTCCTGTTATTCATAGGTGAAATTAAAAGTGGCTTTGGCGCGGAATTTCCCCGTTCTTCCGGTTCCAGGTGTCGTTTCGCGTAGTGCTACGGTCAGTTTTAGGCCTTCATTTTTATCGGTGCCATTCCATTCGACGATGCTGGTATTGTTTGGCGCAATAAATGCAGTATCTGCTGCATTCCTACGTTTGATACCCATACCAATATTGGCTGCCGGTGAGTCAGTGGATTCATTTTTTATCAAGTTACCTGAAATCGACGAACCAGATAGCTTGGTAAAGATTTTTTTATATCCACTACTGCAACCAGATGCGACCAACTTAAAGTCGGCTTGTGCTGAAACATCACTTTTGACTATTTTATCCAGTCCAACGCTGGCAATGGACAGACTATAATTATCACCACCATCGTCGTTAACTTGGGGGCCACCATCCTGAACGATAGTAATCGTACATGTGGTGGCCAATATGTTTGCAGTAAAATCGACATCAAGACTATCTGCCGCAAAACTTACAGTAGGTAATCCCAGGCCTACTAGCACGGATGTTATTAATATCCTTTTCATAAAGTATTCCATATTAGTGGTTAGCCAACTGGCAGGTTAGATTATTCAATAATAAAGTCCTGGTACTGCCCAGCATTTGCGGTTGTGCCGGAACGCGATACGGCAATTTACAATCGATAGTGTGATTGTTTTCAAACCAGCGCACGATTAATTCCCCGCTATCATTAATTCCACGGACAAACGCCTGACCGCCCTGGCCCATACTGCCGATCATGATGTCATCCTGGTAAACTTCAGCCGCAAACGGAATCGGTTTGCCATTATTAGTGATGATATTTAATACGGCAGAACGCCCCTGATCGGTTTCAAAACTGGTCAGGATAACGGAACCACTACGTGGAATTGTGGTAGCGCTGGTACTTTTAAGCTCTACGTCGTTTTCCATTGTTTCAATATTCAGACCGACCCGGTTTTCCCGGTATGGACTGACAGAGGACGTAATGGCATATCCCCAGCGATCGATCTCATCGCTGCTGTTATTTACTCTCGCACCCTTAGCGCCCGGCGCTTTAATAACAACCAGCGTGTCGTTGCTGCCAAAACTATCATTGGTGTAAGTCAGACCTCCGCTGTGCAGCACAAAGCCGCCATCGGTACTGAGCGAATATTGTTGATTATTATCGCTGGTGGCAGATGCCGAGGCCGAAATACCGCCCCATGCTGACTCATAGCTGAGATATCCCCCCAGGGAGGCAACATCACCAGATACTTTATCCAGGTTGTATCCCGTATTGACGCTGTAGCTCATCAGATGGTCTTCGCTACTACCTGAACTACTGACGTTCATTTGATGAGAACCATTAAAGTCGGTGTTGACCTGAGTATTCAGATTGCGAAAACCTGAGTTACGACGTTTGCCACCAAAAATATTCTCCAGTGGAACACTGACGCTCAGGTACATTGCATCATCTTTTTCACCATCGATATTCCAGCTACGTTGCAGGTTGACGCTGAAACTTCCCCACGAGACACTTTTACTGTAGCCCACGTTATATTCAGTGCGGCTATCGCCAGCGGCCCAATAATCTGTCCAGCTTCCAGATAAATAGAGTGAACCGTAGTCTTCATAAGCAATATTCAACGGCTGGCTTACGCTGATGGTAAACTGATTTTTCATCCGCGAATAATTTTGCATGGTGTTTTTATCTTCATCACTGGATGAATGATTTGCATCGTCGATTAGCATCAACGCATCATACAGACCGAGATAATCTTGTGTGGAGTAACGATAGGCCGCGAGGTTAAACGAAGTACCCGTGCCCTCGAAGAGTTTATTCCAGGTGAGACGATAACTTTGTCCCTGATAGGTTTTATCGTCAGGAATATCGGTGCGCGAGTGAGTTACGTCTACTGCAAAAGCACCAATACTGGTGTTGACCCCCAGACCCAATAATCCGGCGATATAATCATTGTCGGTAGCTTGTACTCCGGTATAACCCGTTAACAGGTTATTAATACCATAGTAAAACGATGCCTGCGTCATGTTAGGTTCGTGACGCAAGTTGTCATTAATGACCTGACCCGCGCTGAAATCCCAACGCCCGACCCCTGGACGTTGCATTTGTACAACGGAGGAGAACGGTTGGGTAAATGAACGCGTAGAACCATCGGCCTCTTCAATGGTAACAACCAGTTCGCTACCAAATCCGGAAGGGCTAATGTCATCAATGGCGAATGCACCTGGCGGAACGGTAGTCTCATAGATTTTATAACCGTTCTGGGTAATGGTGACTTTAGCGTTAGTGTTAGCAACACCGCGGATAGTTGGCGCATAGTTGGCTAATACAGAAGGCAGCATACGACTGTCACTGTAAAGGCGTACCCCGCGTACATTGACTGAGTCAAAGGTTTCCCCGGTAGTGTAGGCATCACCAAGAATTATTTGCGAACGGATAGCCGGGATGTCACGCTGAAGGTAACGATCCTGAAAATCAAAGTTGCTTCCGCCATCTGTTGACCAGTTGTAGTTGCCGCGTGCGCGCAGGTGCCAGGCACCTAAATTGATCCCTGAATTGAATGCGCCATAGATACTGTCTCTGCTTCGATTATCTGAATCTGTGTGGTACGCGTTCAGTGAATACGAGAGCATGGCAGCGTTTATCCCTGACTCCCACAAAGAAGGATCGACGTAACCGCCATAGCTTTTATACACATAAGCCTGAGGAACGGAGATCTCCAGAAATTGCTCGCCACCGTCATAGCGGATCGCTGCCTGGCTGATCGATTTTGCCAGATCCAGACAGTCTCCTTCTTCGCTCTCTCTTGTCAGCAGGGTAACAGGTTGTTCTGGTTGCTTAATGTGCATCTGCGCCAGATTTTTACGGGTAATACAGGCAACTGCACTATTTTCACCAATATCAACAAAGGGAAGCTCTAAACTGGCGACAGATTTTTCATTTACAAATACACGGACGTTATAAACACCCGGTGATGTTGGGTTGCCTTGTGTGTAACGTTTCACATCGATTGTTGATGAACCTGCGCCCATCAGAAAAGAACTGTCATATTCCACGTTTTCTGTTGCCGCGCCATTACCGCTATAGAACAAGGCGCAGCAGGCAGCCAGTATCGTCTTTTTCGGGGCACGGTTTTTATGCTGAGTAAACTTATACAAGGTTGCATTCCTGGCGATGTAAAAAAGATCCGTTTGGTTATTAGAGCGATGCTGAACCATCAATATTGCCGCCATAGTCATTGATGGCTTTGTAGACAATTTTTCCTGATGACACGCTACCCGCCAGCCCGGTAACGGCGAAATTAGCCTGACCAAAAGGAGCGATCATGCTGGAGTCCACGGTGTAGGTTTTGCCGCCGCTTTCCAGAGTGATATCGTTGAATGAAACGTAGTAAGGCGTTGGGTTATTTACCTGTACCTGTGCATTGCTTAACTTCCACGTCAGTTTCGCGGGGGCTTCGGCTGGTTCACCCTGTAAGCCACTGGGGCGATAAAAGAGTTTGATGCGGGTACGGAAAGCCAGTTGTAATAAGTTTTTGTCAGACTCTGCATCTTTTGGCTTAGGCGGTACTTCCAGTACGTTAAACCAGAAAACACTTTCTCTGTCCGCAGGAAGCGCGGTAGTCCCGGTAAACATCACTTTTACCGTTTGCCCGCGTTTGGGTTCGACACGTGAAACTGGCGGCGTGGCTGTAAATGGAACTTTAATCTGGCCAGGATCGGCATTGTCATCACCTGTATCCAGCCAGTTTTGAATTAATAAAGGGCGATTTCCTTTGTTTTCCAGGCGAACGTTAACATCTTTTTTATCAGCGTTATAAATGATACGCGTACCAGAAATAATAATATCGGCAAATGCAGGAGTACTGGCTAAGAGAGTACTCATAAATAATGCACTAACGGTTTTTTTTACGAAGGGAAACATAAGCACTCCTTGCATCGGTGTAGGTAAATACAGAAGAGAAAAATAAGGTTTGCCATCCGGCAAACCTTATTTTCAGATAACGTACTTATTACTGATAAGTAATGGTGTACAGGGCGTTAGTGGTAACGTGGCCTGTAGTAACGCCCTGGCTGTTCGGCGCTTTTACATAGGAAGCATTGAACTTGTACTGACCATCACCTTCTGAATCTAAATTCAGCAGGTGTTTTTCAGCGGAGTTGTTCATGTTAACCAGTTTGGTGTCTGCGCTACCATCCTGTTTTTGCATATTATGCACAGCAATATTGACGTTCTGGGCCGGTTGGATACCGTTAACCGTCACGTTCATATTGTTATTAAGCGTACCGCTGGTATTTGCGTAGCTGGCAGAGCCCATGGTTAAAGCTGCGACATTGACAGTACCCGGTGCACAATCAACAGAAATCATAAATGCTTTAGGCAGCAAACCAACGCTGTTTGCGCTTACTTCTGTAAACGTATCGCTGACGTTAGCAGTATCCAGCGTAACTACGCCATCGGTAGTGATGCTGTGTTTGCCTTCATCAACAACACCGACTTTACAGGTTCCGGACTGAACCAGACCGTTAAAGTCGATATGACCACCATCGACAGCCAGTGCAGAGCCTGAAGTGAAAACCAGAGTGGCCGCGAGAAGTGCTTTTTTCATTACATGTATCCTTACAAAAAATAATGGGAAATTAATATTGCGAGCGGATACTACTCAAAAACATTGGAGGATGTAATAGTAGATAAATTATCATTAATATGAATATATTTTTATAGATTATTGAATTGTCGCTTTTGTATGCTTATTTAAACCAAAAAGTCCTAAATTATTTACGAAAGCCACTGTTTGTTGTATGTATTTAAAATATCTAAAATGTAAATTAAGAATATTTAATGCGTAAGCAACGATGTGAGGAGTAAGATTAGGAAATAATTTAATTGTAGATAATAGTATATCCGTATCATTTTTATTTTCTTTCGTCAAGAAAATAAAATAATACAGTGCAGCAATTACCAGATGGCAGGTTGTGGGGCTGCTAGTTTGGTGAGTATATCGTGTAATGTTTCGCCATCTGGAAACGTTAATCCCGGCGCAATCTCAAACAGCGGCCACAACATAAAACCGCGATTTTTCATATCGTAGTGCGGAACGGTGAGTCGTTCGGTATTAATGGATTCATTACCAAACAGCATGATGTCGAGATCCAACGTACGCGGTCCCCAGCGTTCCGCTTTACGGACACGGCCTTGCTGTAACTCAATACGCTGTGTGTGGTTGAGTAATTCTTCTGGCGCGAGCGTTGTTTCCAGCGCTACGGCGGCATTGA
This sequence comes from Escherichia sp. E4930, assembly GCF_005845405.1. NCBI lineage: Bacteria > Pseudomonadati > Pseudomonadota > Gammaproteobacteria > Enterobacterales > Enterobacteriaceae > Escherichia > Escherichia sp. E4930. Next base: position 5,769 of record NZ_VCDZ01000027.1, read on the forward strand.
GGTAGTCGGGTTGATCCTGCGGACCAAGCGGGGGAGTACGGTAAAACGAGGAGATGGCGAGGATGCGGCTTTCGGGAATATCAGCCAGTGCCTTTATGGCAGCATTGACCTGCTCCAGCGGAGAGGCCAGATTGCTGCCTATGGCAATATACGCCACCGTCATGCGGTACCCTCGCGACGCGGGGCGCGTTTGCGCGGACGGCGAGTACGGCGGCGCGGTGTTGGATCTTCATCCAGCTCGTTGAGCATCCCTTTTTGATCGGGTGGCGCAGAAACCTGGAACTCACCCCACCATTTCGCCAGACGTTGCAGCTCGGCGTTGCGTTCCACTTCAGCACGCAGAGCCAGCAGGTCGTAGGCGGCGCGGAATTTCGGATGCTCCAGCAGTTTCCATGCACGTTTGCCCTGACGACGGGACATACGCAGCTGCAGCTGCCAGATATCGCGAGTTAGCGTAGTCAGACGTTTCGGGATCGCCAGTGAACGGCAGGCTTCGTCCAGCACATCGTTCATCGCCAGCGCGAAAGCGTCGTGATAGGTCAGGCCGCTTTCCTGAGCAATTTTCTGCGCTGTTTCCAGCAGTGGATACCAGAACATGGCGGCAAACAAAAACGCCGGGTTAACGCGCATATCGTTATGAATACGCGTATCGGTATTCTTCAGTACCTGCTCAATGATCCGCTCCATTGGGCTGTCGCCATTTTCCGTGAAGTAACGGGTAATGGTCGGGAACAGCGGCTGGAACAGATTATATTCACACAGCAGTTTATAGGTTTCGTAACCGTAGCCCGCTTGCAACAGTTTAAGAGACTCTTCAAACAGGCGTGCTGGCGGAATATCGTTGAGCAGAGTAGCAAGGCGTGGGATCGGCTCGGCGGTTTCTGGGCTGATGCGCATCCCCAGTTTCGCGGCAAAACGTACTGCGCGCAGCATACGTACCGGATCTTCACGGTAGCGCGTTTCCGGGTTACCAATCAGGCGAATAACACCGTCTTTCAGATCCTGCATGCCACCAACGTAATCACGGACGGTAAAATCCGCGACGCTGTAATACAGACTATTAATAGTGAAATCGCGGCGCTGGGCGTCTTCTTCGATGGAACCGAAAATGTTGTCGCGTAGCAACATGCCGTTTTGCCCGCGCTGAGAAGTCGTGCGGTCGCTGACGTTGCCTTCGTGGTGACCACGGAAGGTGGCGACTTCGATAATTTCCGGGCCAAACATCACATGAGCCAAACGGAAACGGCGACCTACCAGGCGGCAATTACGGAACAGTTTGCGCACTTGCTCAGGCGTGGCGTTGGTGGTCACGTCAAAATCTTTCGGCTTTTTGCCAAGTAACAGGTCGCGTACGCCGCCGCCAACCAGCCAGGCTTCGTATCCCGCTTTATTGAGCCTGTACATTACCTTCAGGGCATTTTCACTGATATCTTTGCGGGAAATAGCATGCTGCTCGCGCGGGATCACCGTCACCTGTGGACGGGCGACTGCCTGTTCAGCTTCGCTCTCCTCGCGGCTCAACACCTTGCGGCAAAAATTAGCGACTCGGGTAAAAATAATACACCTCGGTAGTGTCAAACATCATTCAGGACAAAAAAATAGCGGCTAATCATAGCTCAGCATGACGCATTTGAGAATGTTGAATTTACAATTGCCGACTCTGGCACGGCGGTCAGCGTCCAGTTTTTGACGGCTGACTGAAGGATTTGCTCTACGCTGTAATCCTGCCAGTGCACTTCTGCCTGCTGACCCAGAAAATGAAGTGCCGCGATTAACACCGGGCGCGGATCGCCTTTCGGTAACGCAGGCGCATGATTCTGCTTGGAAAGTTTAGCGCCTTGTTCGTTTAGCGCCAGCGGTAAATGAATGTAATCTGGCACCCGCCAGCCAAAAATCTGGTACAGCGAGATTTGCCGCACTGTCGGTTCAATTAAATCTGCCCCACGAACAATTTCTGTGACGCCCTGGAAGTGATCATCGACCACCACCGCCAGGTTATAGGCAAACAAACCATCACGACGATGAATAATAAAATCTTCTCGTGCCAGTTTTTCGTCGGCGTAAATAATTCCGCGTAGTTGATCAGTAAACTGCATGACCGGATACAACTGCCGAATACGCACAGCCGCGTTGTCTGGTCCATGATGCAATGCTCGGCAATGACCGTCGTAAATACCGCCAATGCTTTGAATACGCGCACGCGTGCAGGTGCAGTAATAACTTAGCTCTTGCTCATGTAACCAGGCGAGTGCTTCGCGATAGGCGTCGTGACGTTGGGATTGCCAAAGAACATCGCCGTCCCAGTGCAGGCCGTAATGTTCCAGCTGGCGCAGGATAGTTTCTGCGGCACCGGGAACTTCACGAGGCGGGTCGATATCTTCAATGCGTACCAGCCAGCGACCTTGCCGGGCGCGAGCCTGCAAATAGCTGCCAAGCGCAGCAATCAGAGAACCAAAATGAAGCTCGCCGGAAGGAGAGGGGGCGAAGCGACCAATATACTGTGTGTCTGTCATCTCTTTGAACAAAAAATAAGGCGGGAGTATTTCCCGCCTGTGGTAAACGTGATGGAACGGCTGTAATTAGCCAGCCATCTGTTTTTCGCGAATTTCAGCCAGCGTTTTGCAGTCGATGCACAGATCGGCTGTCGGGCGCGCTTCCAGACGACGAATACCAATTTCAACACCGCAAGATTCGCAGTAGCCGAAATCTTCGTCTTCCACTTTTTTCAGCGTCTTCTCGATCTTTTTGATCAGCTTACGCTCGCGATCGCGGTTACGCAGTTCGAGGCTGAACTCTTCTTCCTGGGCTGCACGGTCTACCGGGTCCGGGAAGTTGGCTGCTTCATCCTGCATATGTGTAACGGTGCGATCGACTTCATCCCTGAGTTGATTACGCCATGCTTCCAGAATACGACGGAAGTGCGCCAGCTGGGCTTCGTTCATATACTCTTCGCCCGGCTTCTCCTGATATGGCTCCACCCCAGCGATGGCGAGAATACTCAGGGACGATGTTTTACGGTTTTGCCCTTCTTGCATGTTGCTTCTCCTTAACACGCACTATCGATCCCCATGTTCGGGGGAAAAATGAGGCCGCTATAAATAGCAGATGCTTTTCCGGATAGCAATTATCTAAACGTAACACTTGACAACTGTGTGAGGAAAAGCGTATTTGCGCACGCGACCAGAATGTAAATTAACCAGTTACTTACACTACTACAATGTAACAGGCAGTGATTTTTTAAGAGCCATACCTTCAGCAGAAAGTTCCGCTTTATAAGCCAGAATTTCTACTCCCCTCTGTTGTGCTTCTGACAATAGTTGCGCGTATTTCTCATCGATGTGGCGCGCGGGTGAAAACCGTGTAATGGCTGAATGCAGTACAGCGAAAAAAATCACCGCACGTTGGCCTTCAGCCGCTACGCTCATCAACTCCCGAAGATGTTTCTGCCCACGTTGGGTAACGGCATCGGGAAAGTAACCTTGCTCATTTTCCGCTAACGTAACCGATTTCACTTCAATATAGCAGTCAGGTCGAAACCTCGCCTGTAACATGAGGTCAATACGACTGCGCTCGGCACCGTATTTTACTTCGCTTTTCAGCGAGCTATAGCCTGATAGCTCCGAAATTTCCCCATTAAGGATAGCCTCTTTCGTCAATCTATTCGCCCAAAGCGTATTAACGCAAATAAATGCGCCGCTTTGGCTTTGGGTTAATTCCCAGGTGTGCGGGTATTTCCGTTTTGTATTGTCGGAAGTCGAATACCAGACGGTATCGCCAGGCGTTGCACAACCGGTCATCGCGCCAGTGTTGGGGCAGTGTAGCGTCAATTCACGACCATCAGGTGTGATCACATCGGCTAAAAAGCGTTTATAACGCTGAATTAGCGTGGCGCGCTGTAAAGGAGGAGAAAATTCCATTATGACAATCCTTGTTATTGCGTCAGCGTCCAGCGTTTGAGCGGTGTGTAACGTGTACGCCCACGGGCAAACGAGGAAGCATAAAGAGTGAACTCCTTCACCTCATATGACCAGTTAAAACCAGGCGGTGGGATTGTTACCGCCTCGCTGGCGTCACGCAATAAGGTGATATGCGGATGAAACGGTCGATTGCTTTGAAAACAACCACTGCGTGCTGCCTGCGAACGAAGCATATTCGCCAGTTGGATTAAGCCGCGCGGCGGCTGGCGCATACCCAACCATACCACGCGTGAACGCAGCCACTGACCTGCGTCATCAAGCGTGAGTGTAAAACCGGGTTGACGAATTCGCCCGGCCAGCAGTGAGAGCGCCTTCTCTTTGTCTGCGCTTACTTCGCCTAAAAACGCCAACGTCAGATGCAAATTCTCAGCAGCAACCGGGCGACCCGCTTCAGGTGGAAACTGTGCGGCGCGCCAGTGAATAATCTGTTCGCGGATTTCAGCAGGTAGGTCAATGGCAAAGAACAGCCGTTGCGGTTCAGACATGTCAGGCACTCGGTTATGAATTACCGCGATGCTACAATGTGGCGCGAAGAATGTTAACCCTCTGGAGCGTTTTGTGTCGTCGTTACCCGTTGCAGCCGTCTTACCTGAATTACTTGCCGCCCTCGATTATGCGCCGCAGGTGTTATTAAGTGCGCCGACCGGAGCCGGAAAATCGACCTGGCTACCGCTGCAACTGCTGGCGCATTCAGGGATTCACGGGAAAATCATCCTGCTGGAGCCACGTCGACTGGCGGCGCGTAACGTTGCGCAACGCCTGGCGGAGCTGCTGAACGAAAAGCCTGGCGACACAGTTGGCTACCGGATGCGTGCGCAAAACTGCGTCGGGCCGAATACTCGTCTGGAAGTGGTCACCGAAGGCGTGTTGACGCGCATGATCCAGCGCGACCCGGAACTGAACGGCGTGGGGCTGGTGATCCTCGATGAATTTCATGAACGCAGTTTGCAGGCGGATTTGGCGCTGGCGTTGTTACTCGATGTGCAACAAGGTCTGCGCGATGACTTAAAGCTGCTAATTATGTCGGCTACGCTGGATAACGATCGCTTGCAGCAGATGCTGCCAGAAGCGCCCGTTGTTGTTTCCGAAGGGCGCTCGTATCCGGTGGAGCGCCGCTATTTGCCGTTGCCTGCACACCAACGCTTTGACGAAGCAGTAGCTGCCGCTACCGCCGAATTGCTGCGCCAGGAAACTGGGTCATTACTGTTATTTTTACCTGGTGTCGGAGAAATTCAGCGCGTGCAGGAACAATTGGCGTCACGTATCGGCAGTGATGTGTTGCTCTGCCCGCTGTATGGCGCGTTGTCGCTGAACGATCAGCGAAAAGCTATCCTCCCTGCGCCGCAAGGAATGCGCAAAGTGGTGCTGGCGACCAACATCGCTGAAACCAGTCTAACCATCGAAGGTATCCGTCTGGTGGTGGATTGCGCCCAGGAAAGGGTAGCGCGCTTTGATCCGCGTACGGGTCTTACTCGGTTGATCACTCAGCGCGTTAGTCAGGCGTCGATGACGCAACGTGCCGGGCGCGCCGGGCGTCTGGAGCCAGGTATTTGCCTGCATTTAATCGCTAAAGAGCAGGCGGAACGCGCCGCAGCGCAAAGTGAACCGGAGATCTTACAAAGCGATCTCTCCGGTTTGTTGATGGAATTACTGCAATGGGGATGTAGCGATCCGGCACAGATGAACTGGCTGGATCACCCGCCAGCGGTGAATCTACAGGCGGCGAAACGCCTGTTACAAATGCTGGGGGCGCTGGACGGTGAACGGCTTAGTGCGCAAGGGCAAAAAATGGCGGCGCTGGGTAACGATCCGCGTTTAGCGGCAATGCTGGTGAGCGCGAAGAGTGACGATGAAGCGGCTACCGCCGCAAAAATTGCCGCTATTCTCGAAGAACCGCCACGGATGGGTAATGGCGATCTTGGCGTGGCGTTCTCGCGCAATCAACCTGCCTGGCAGCAACGTAGTCAGCAACTGTTGAAACGCTTAAACGTACGCGGCGGTGAGGAGGACAGTTCGCTTATTGCGCCGCTACTTGCCGGGGCGTTTGCCGATCGTATTGCTCGTCGGCGTGGGCAAGATGGTCGCTATCAACTGGCGAACGGCATGGGGGCGATGCTGGATGCCGACGACGCGTTAAACCGCCACGAATGGCTGATCGCACCGTTATTATTGCAGGGCAGCGCCTCGCCGGATGCGCGGATTTTGCTGGCGCTGCCGGTCGATATTGATACGTTAGTAGAACGTTGCCCGCAACTGGTGCAGCAGTCTGACACTGTGGAGTGGGACGATGCTCAAGGCACGCTGAAAGCCTGGCGTCGGCTGCAAATTGGCCAGCTCACGGTAAAAGTGCAGCCACTAGCGAAACCTTCGGAAGAAGAATTACATCAGGCGATGCTTAACGGTATACGCGATAAAGGATTAAACGTCCTCAACTGGACGCCAGAAGCGGAACAGCTACGCCTGCGTTTACTGTGCGCTGCGAAGTGGTTACCAGAGTATGACTGGCCAGCGGTCGATGACGCGAGTTTATTGGCGACGCTTGAAACGTGGTTGTTGCCGCATATGAGCGGTGTACATTCGCTACGTGGCCTGAAATCAGTCGATATTTACCAGGCGCTGCATGGATTACTCGATTGGGGAATGCAGCAACGTCTGGTGAGTTCCCTGCCTGCGCATTACACTGTGCCGACGGGAAGTCGGATCGCCATTCGTTATCATGAAGATAACCCGCCTGCGCTGGCAGTAAGAATGCAGGAGATGTTTGGCGAAGCCACCAATCCGACAATCGCCCAGGGACGTGTGCCGCTGGTGCTGGAGTTACTTTCACCCGCCCAAAGGCCGCTGCAAATCACGCGTGATTTGGGGGCCTTCTGGAAAGGGGCGTATCGTGAGGTGCAAAAGGAGATGAAAGGGCGTTATCCCAAACACGTCTGGCCGGACGACCCGGCGAATACCGCACCAACGCGGCGGACGAAAAAGTATTCGTAAGGTTGGTAAACGGGCATAGGAGCAATGAGCGCGCTGATGCCCTCACCCCGGCCCTCTCCCACAGGGAGAGGGAGAAAAGCATTTTGAGAGATATCTTCTTCTGTATTGCAACAGATGAACAGAAAATCGGGCTTTTGCGCCTGAATATTGCGGAGAAAAAGCATGGCCGGGAATGACCGCGAGCCAATTGGACGCAAAGGGAAACCGACGCGTCCAGTCAAACAAAAGGTAAGCCGTCGTCGTTACGAAGACGACGATGATTACGACGATTATGATGACTATGAGGACGAAGAACCGATGCCGCGCAAAGGAAAGGGCAAAGGAAAAGGGCGTAAGCCTCGTGGCAAACGCGGCTGGTTATGGTTGCTGCTAAAACTGGCTATCGTTTTTGCCGTGCTGATCGCCATTTACGGCGTTTATCTCGATCAAAAAATTCGTAGCCGTATTGATGGCAAGGTCTGGCAGTTGCCAGCAGCGGTCTATGGCCGAATGGTTAACCTTGAACCAGATATGACCATCAGCAAGAACGAGATGGTGAAACTGCTGGAGGCGACCCAGTATCGTCAGGTGTCGAAGATGACCCGTCCTGGCGAATTTACCGTGCAGGCCAACAGCATTGAAATGATCCGCCGTCCGTTTGATTTCCCGGACAGTAAAGAAGGCAGGTGCGTGCGCGTCTGACTTTTGATGGTGATCATCTGGCGACCATCGTCAATATGGAGAACAACCGTCAGTTCGGTTTCTTCCGTCTTGATCCGCGCCTGATCACCATGATCTCCTCACCAAACGGCGAGCAGCGTCTGTTTGTGCCGCGCAGTGGTTTCCCGGACTTGCTGGTAGATACCTTGCTGGCAACCGAAGACCGTCATTTCTACGAGCATGATGGCATCAGCCTCTACTCCATTGGACGTGCAGTATTGGCAAACCTGACAGCCGGACGCACGGTGCAGGGGGCGAGTACACTGACGCAACAGTTAGTGAAAAACCTGTTCCTCTCCAGCGAACGTTCTTACTGGCGTAAAGCGAACGAAGCCTATATGGCGTTGATCATGGATGCACGTTACAGCAAAGATCGCATTCTTGAGCTGTATATGAATGAGGTGTATCTCGGTCAGAGCGGCGACAACGAAATTCGTGGCTTCCCGCTGGCGAGCCTGTACTACTTTGGTCGCCCGGTAGAAGAGTTGAGCCTTGACCAGCAGGCGCTGTTAGTTGGCATGGTGAAAGGCGCGTCGATCTACAACCCGTGGCGTAATCCGAAACTGGCGCTGGAGCGACGTAACCTGGTGCTGCGTTTGCTGCAACAACAGCAGATTATCGACGGCGAACTGTATGAAATGCTGAGTGCGCGACCGCTGGGCGTACAGCCACGCGGCGGAGTAATCTCTCCTCAGCCAGCCTTTATGCAGCTGGTGCGTCAGGAGTTGCAGGCGAAACTGGGCGATAAGGTGAAAGATCTCTCTGGTGTGAAGATCTTCACTACTTTTGACTCAGTGGCCCAGGATGCGGCAGAAAAAGCTGCCGTAGAAGGCATTCCTGCACTGAAGAAACAGCGTAAGTTGAGCGATCTGGAAACGGCGATTGTCGTCGTTGATCGCTTTAGTGGCGAAGTCCGTGCGATGGTCGGGGGGGCTGAACCGCAGTTTGCGGGCTACAACCGTGCGATGCAGGCACGTCGTTCGATTGGTTCACTGGCAAAACCAGCGACTTATCTTACGGCGTTAAGCCAGCCGAAAATCTATCGTCTGAATACGTGGATTGCCGATGCGCCAATCGCGCTGCGTCAGCCGAACGGTCAGGTCTGGTCACCGCAGAACGATGATCGTCGCTATAGCGAAAGCGGCAGAGTGATGCTGGTGGATGCGTTGACCCGTTCGATGAACGTGCCGACGGTGAATCTGGGGATGGCGCTGGGGCTGCCTGCGGTTACGGATACCTGGATCAAACTGGGCGTGCCGAAAGACCAGTTGAATCCAGTTCCGGCAATGTTGCTGGGAGCGCTGAACTTAACGCCAATCGAAGTGGCGCAGGCGTTCCAGACTATCGCCAGCGGCGGTAACCGCGCGCCGCTTTCTGCACTGCGTTCGGTAATCGCGGAAGATGGTAAGGTGCTGTATCAGAGCTTCCCGCAGGCGGAACGCGCAGTTCCGGCGCAGGCGGCGTATCTGACGCTGTGGACCATGCAGCAAGTGGTGCAACGTGGTACAGGGCGTCAGCTTGGGGCGAAATATCCGAACCTGCATCTGGCAGGGAAAACGGGTACTACCAATAACAACGTTGATACCTGGTTTGCGGGCATTGACGGCAGCACGGTGACCATCACCTGGGTAGGCCGCGATAACAACCAGCCGACTAAGCTGTACGGTGCCAGCGGGGCGATGTCGATTTACCAGCGTTATCTGGCTAATCAGACACCAACGCCGCTGAATCTTGTACCGCCGGAAGATATCGTGGATATGGGCGTGGATTACGACGGTAACTTTGTTTGCAGCGGTGGTATGCGTACTTTGCCGGTCTGGACCAGCGATCCGCAATCGCTGTGCCAGCAGAGTGAGGTACAGCAGCAGCCGTCAGGCAATCCGTTTGATCAGTCTTCACAGCCGCAACAGCAACCTGCTCAACAGCAGCAGAAAGACAGCGACGGCGTGGCAGGCTGGATCAAGGATATGTTTGGTAGTAATTAACGTCTAAGCGTGACATACCGGATGGCGAGCAGCCATCCGGTAAAATAACATCCCACCCAAAGTATTAACCCTTTCTTTTCATCTGGTTGTTTATTAACCCTTCAGGAACGCTCAGATTGCGTACCGCTTGCGAACCCGCCAGCGTTTCGAATATTATCTTATCTTTATAATAATCATTCTCGTTTACGTTATCATTCACTTTACATCAGAGATATACCAATGGCGCGTTCCAAAACTGCTCAGCCAAAACACTCACTGCGTAAAATCGCAGTTGTAGTAGCCACAGCGGTTAGCGGCATGTCTGTTTATGCACAGGCAGCGGTTGAACCGAAAGAAGACACTATCACCGTTACCGCTGCACCTGCGCCACAAGAAAGCGCATGGGGTCCGGCTGCAACTATTGCGGCGCGACAGTCCGCCACCGGCACCAAAACAGATACGCCGATTCAAAAAGTGCCACAGTCTATTTCTGTTGTGACTGCCGAAGAGATGGCGCTGCATCAGCCGAAGTCAGTAAAAGAAGCGCTCAGTTACACGCCGGGTGTCTCAGTGGGTACGCGTGGCGCATCCAACACTTATGACCACCTGATCATTCGTGGTTTTGCTGCGGAAGGCCAAAGTCAGAACAACTATCTGAATGGCCTGAAGATGCAGGGTAACTTCTATAACGATGCGGTTATCGACCCGTATATGCTGGAGCGCGCTGAAATCATGCGTGGCCCGGTATCCGTGCTTTACGGTAAAAGCAGTCCTGGCGGCCTGTTGAACATGGTCAGCAAGCGCCCGACCACCGAACCACTGAAAGAAGTCCAGTTTAAAGCCGGTACTGACAGCCTGTTCCAGACCGGTTTTGACTTTAGCGATGCGCTGGATGATGACGGCGTTTACTCTTATCGTCTGACCGGTCTTGCGCGCTCTGCCAATGCCCAGCAAAAGGGCGCGGAAGAGCAGCGTTATGCCATTGCTCCAGCGTTTACCTGGCGTCCGGACGATAAAACCAATTTCACCTTCCTCTCTTACTTCCAGAATGAGCCGGAAACTGGTTATTACGGCTGGTTGCCGAAAGAAGGGACCGTTGATACGCTGCCAAACGGTAAGCGTCTGCCGACAGACTTTAATGAAGGGGCGAAGAACAACACCTATTCTCGTAATGAGAAGATGGTTGGCTACAGCTTCGACCACGAATTTAATGACACCTTTACTGTGCGTCAGAACCTGCGCTTTGCTGAAAACAAAACCTCGCAAAACAGCGTTTATGGTTACGGCGTCTGCTCCGATCCGGCGAATGCTTACAGCCAACAGTGTGCAGCTTTAGCTCCAGCGGATAAAGGCCATTATCTGGCGCGCAAATACGTCGTTGATGATGAGAAGCTGCAAAACTTCTCTGTTGATACCCAGTTGCAAAGCAAATTCGCCACTGGCGATATCGCCCATACCCTGCTGACCGGTGTCGACTTTATGCGTATGCGTAATGACATCAACGCCTGGTTTGGTTACGACGACTCTGTGCCACTGCTCGATCTGTACAATCCGGTGAATACCGATTTCGATTTCAATGCGAAAGATCCGGCAAACTCCGGCCCGTACCGTATTCTGAATAAGCAGAAACAAACGGGTATTTACGTTCAGGATCAGGCGCAGTGGGATAAAGTGCTGGTCACTCTGGGCGGTCGTTACGACTGGGCAGATCAAGAATCTCTTAACCGCGTAGCGGGAACGACAGATAAACGTGATGACAAACAGTTCACCTGGCGTGGTGGCGTTAACTACCTGTTTGATAACGGCGTAACACCGTACTTCAGCTATAGCGAATCGTTTGAACCTTCTTCACAGGTCGGGAAGGATGGTAATATTTTCGCACCGTCTAAAGGTAAGCAGTATGAAGTCGGCGTGAAATACGTACCGGAAGATCGCCCAATTGTGGTGACTGGCGCGCTGTATAATCTCACCAAAACCAACAACCTGATGGCGGATCCTGAGGGTTCCTTCTTCTCGGTTGAAGGTGGTGAGATCCGTGCGCGTGGCGTTGAGATCGAAGCAAAAGCGGCGCTGTCGGCGAGTGTTAACGTGGTCGGTTCTTATACCTATACCGACGCGGAATACACCACCGATACCACCTACAAAGGCAATACGCCTGCGCAGGTGCCAAAACACATGGCTTCTCTGTGGGCTGATTACACCTTCTTTGACGGTCCACTTTCAGGTCTGACGCTGGGTACTGGCGGCCGTTATACTGGCTCCAGCTACGGCGATCCGGCGAACTCCTTTAAAGTGGGAAGTTATACGGTCGTGGATGCGTTAGTGCGTTATGATCTGGCGCGAGTCGGCATGGCTGGCTCCAACGTAGCGCTGCATGTTAACAACCTGTTCGATCGTGAATACGTCGCCAGCTGCTTTAACACCTATGGCTGCTTCTGGGGCGCAGAACGTCAGGTCGTTGCAACCGCAACCTTCCGTTTCTAATTTTCTCTTTGGGGCACGGATTTCCGTGCCCGCTTCACAAGTTGGCTGTTATGCAGGAATACACGAATCATTCCGATACCACTTTTGCACTGCGTAATATCTCCTTTCGTGTGCCCGGGCGCACACTTTTGCATCCGCTGTCGTTAACCTTTCCTGCCGGGAAAGTGACTGGTTTGATTGGTCACAACGGTTCTGGTAAATCCACTCTGCTCAAAATGCTTGGCCGTCATCAGCCACCGTCGGAAGGGGAGATTCTTCTTGATGCTCAGCCGCTGGAAAGCTGGAGCAGCAAAGCGTTTGCCCGCAAAGTGGCTTATTTGCCGCAGCAGCTTCCTCCGGCAGAAGGGATGACCGTGCGTGAACTGGTGGCGATTGGTCGTTACCCGTGGCATGGCGCGCTGGGGCGCTTTGGCGCGGCAGATCGCGAAAAAGTCGAGGAAGCTATCTCGCTGGTTGGCTTAAAACCGCTGGCGCATCGGCTGGTCGATAGTCTCTCTGGCGGCGAACGTCAGCGGGCGTGGATCGCCATGCTGGTGGCGCAGGATAGCCGCTGCCTGCTGCTGGACGAACCGACCTCGGCGCTGGATATCGCCCACCAGGTTGACGTGCTGGCGCTGGTGCATCGTTTAAGTCAGGAGCGTGGCCTGACGGTCATTGCCGTGCTGCACGATATTAATATGGCGGCGCGCTACTGTGATTATCTGGTCGCCCTGCGCGGTGGTGAAATGATTGCTCAGGGAACGCCTGCGGAAATTATGCGCGGCGAAACCCTCGAAATGATTTATGGCATCCCGATGGGGATTTTGCCGCATCCGGCGGGTGCTGCACCTGTGAGTTTTGTTTATTGATGAGCGGTTTACCTCTTATTTCGCGCCGCCGACTGTTAACGGCGATGGCGCTTTCTCCGTTGCTATGGCAGATGAATACCGCCCGTGCGGCGGCTATTGATCCACATCGCGTTGTGGCGCTGGAGTGGTTGCCGGTGGAATTACTGCTGGCGCTCGGCATCGTACCTTACGGCGTGGCGGACACCATCAACTATCGCCTGTGGGTCAGCGAACCACCATTACCTGAATCGGTGATTGACGTTGGTTTGCGCACAGAACCTAACCTTGAACTGCTGACCGAAATGAAACCATCGTTTATGGTCTGGTCGGCGGGATATGGCCCTTCGCCAGAAATGCTGGCACGCATTGCGCCGGGACGCGGATTTAACTTCAGCGACGGAAAACAGCCGCTGGTGATGGCGCGTAAATCGCTGACGGAAATGGCGGATTTACTTAATCTGCAAAGCGCAGCAGAAACGCATTTAGCGCAATATGAAGATTTTATCCGCAGCATGAAACCCCGCTTTGTGAAGCGTGGAGCGCGCCCGTTATTGCTGACGTCGCTTCTCGATCCGCGCCATATGCTGGTCTTCGGTCCAAACAGCCTGTTCCAGGAAATTCTCGATGAGTACGGCATCCCAAATGCCTGGCAAGGGGAAACCAACTTCTGGGGCAGTACCGCCGTCAGTATCGATCGTCTGGCGGCGTATAAAGATGTTGATGTGCTCTGTTTTGATCACGACAACAGTAAAGACATGGACGCGCTAATGGCAACGCCGCTGTGGCAGGCCATGCCGTTTGTCCGCGCCGGACGCTTTCAGCGCGTACCTGCAGTCTGGTTTTATGGTGCGACGCTCTCGGCAATGCACTTTGTGCGCGTTCTGGATAACGCCATCGGAGGTAAAGCGTGAGTAAACGAATTGCGCTTTTTCCGGCGTTATTGCTGGCGCTGCTGGTGATTGTCGCAGCGGCGCTCACCTGGATGAACTTTTCGCAAGCGCTGCCGCGTAGCCAGTGGGCGCAGGCTGCCTGGTCGCCGGATATCGATGTCATCGAGCAGATGATTTTTCACTACAGCTTGTTGCCGCGTCTGGCGATTTCGCTGCTGGTGGGCGCGGGCCTGGGGCTGGTGGGCGTGCTGTTTCAGCAAGTGCTGCGTAACCCGCTGGCGGAACCGACGACGTTGGGCGTTGCTACAGGCGCGCAACTGGGGATTACCGTCACTACGCTCTGGGCGATCCCTGGTGCGATGGCGAGCCAGTTTGCTGCGCTGGCGGGTGCTTGTGTCGTTGGCTTAATCGTTTTTGGCGTCGCGTGGGGGAAACGGCTTTCGCCGGTAACGCTGATCCTCGCGGGGCTGGTGGTGAGCCTTTATTGCGGGGCAATCAATCAGTTACTGGTCATCTTCCATCACGACCAACTGCAAAGCATGTTCCTGTGGAGCACCGGAACGCTGACGCAAACCGACTGGGGCGGCGTTGAGCGTTTATGGCCGCAGCTGCTGGGCGGCGTGATGCTGACGTTACTGCTACTTCGCCCGTTAACCCTGATGGGGCTTGATGATGGCGTGGCGCGCAATCTCGGGCTGGCCTTGTCGCTGGCGCGTCTGGCGGCACTGTCGCTGGCGATTGTCATCAGTGCGTTGCTGGTGAACGCGGTGGGGATTATCGGCTTTATCGGTTTGTTCGCGCCGTTGCTGGCAAAAATGCTGGGCGCGCGGCGTCTGCTGCCACGATTGATGCTGGCATCGCTGATTGGTGCGTTAATTCTGTGGCTTTCTGATCAAATCATCCTCTGGCTGACTCGCGTGTGGATGGAAGTTTCTACCGGTTCGGTCACTGCGTTGATCGGTGCGCCGCTGCTACTGTGGCTGCTGCCGCGTTTACGCAGCATTAGTGCGCCAGATATGAAAGTGAACGATCGGGTGGCGACTGAACGCCAACATGTGCTGGCGTTTGCCCTCGCGGGCGGCGTGCTGCTGTTGATGGCTGTGGTGGTGGCGCTGTCGTTTGGTCGTGATGCGCACGGCTGGACGTGGGCGAGCGGGGCGTTGCTCGAGGATTTGATGCCCTGGCGCTGGCCGCGAATTATGGCAGCGCTGTTTGCGGGCGTCATGCTGGCGGTGGCGGGCTGTATTATTCAGCGGCTGACCGGAAACCCGATGGCAAGCCCGGAAGTGCTGGGGATTAGCTCCGGCGCGGCGTTTGGCGTGGTGTTAATGCTGTTTCTGGTGCCGGGCAATGCTTTTGGCTGGCTGTTACCCGCGGGAAGTCTCGGGGCGGCGGTGACGCTGTTGATCATTATGATCGCCGCCGGACGCGGTGGATTTTCCCCACACCGTATGTTACTGGCGGGGATGGCGTTAAGTACCGCGTTCACCATGCTTTTGATGATGTTGCAGGCAAGTGGTGACCCGCGAATGGCGCAAGTGTTGACCTGGATTTCTGGTTCGACCTACAACGCCACCGATGCGCAGGTCTGGTGCACGGGGATTGTGATGGTGATTTTGCTGGCGATTACCCCGCTGTGCCGCCGCTGGCTGACCATTTTACCGCTGGGCGGTGATACCGCGCGGGCCGTGGGGATGGCGCTGACGCCGACGCGAATTGCGCTGCTGCTGCTAGCGGCTTGCCTGACGGCGACCGCGACAATGACCATTGGACCGTTGAGTTTTGTTGGTTTAATGGCACCGCATATTGCGCGGATGATGGGCTTTCGACGGACGATGCCGCACATCGTGATTTCAGCGCTGGTGGGGGGATTACTGCTGGTGTTCGCTGACTGGTGTGGACGGATGGTGCTGTTTCCATTCCAGATCCCGGCGGGTCTGCTGTCGACGTTTATCGGCGCACCGTATTTTATTTATTTGCTGAGAAAGCAGAGCCGTTAATTTTTCCATATAACGGCGCTGAACCCCAGGTCGGATAAGGCGTTCACGCCGCATCCGACAAACAATGCCCGATGCGACGCTGACGCGTCTTATCGGGCCTACAAACGGCCCCGAACCGTAGGCGGATAAGGCGTTCACGCCGCATCCG
>NZ_VCDZ01000028.1:0-71311 GCF_005845405.1 Escherichia sp. E4930
CGGCATGGACTTTACCGGGCATCAGCACATACTGGCGCAGGACGTCATACAGCGGCTCCAGCAGTTCAGCAACGGCACCGGTCCAGCGACCCAGAGTGGCGCGGCTCAGCTCCACACCCTGACGACGGTATATCTCTGACTGGCGGTATAACGGCAGATGGTCTGCATACTTCCCGGTGACAACATGGGCCAGAAGCCCAGGTCCGGCATAACTGCGTGCAATGGGTTTTGAAGGCACCGGCGCCTGCACGATATGGTCACAACGGCAACAGGCCAGTTTCGGACGTTGTGTTTCGATAACCTTAAAGGCGCTGCTGATAAGCTCCAGTTGCTCTGACACATCACATCCCAGAGAACTGAGTTCACCACCACAGGCAGGACAGCATTCCTCTTCCGGCCGGATAACCCGGGTTTCACGGGGAAGTGAGGCCGGTAACGGTTTACGGGCTGAAGACTGGCGCAGGGCGGATGGCAGTACCGGGTCATATTGCTCACCCAGCGTTTCCGCCATTTCTTCCTGAAGTGCGCTGATTCGCTCCTGTGCTTCCTGTATCTGCCGTTCGGTTTTTGCACGAAGTTTTTCTGAGCTTTTACCGAACTGCATACGTTGCAGTTTCGCAACCAGCGCCTTCAGCCGGTTGATTTCGGAAGCATAAGCCGCCACCCGCTGTGAGAGCAGGCGGTTGTATTCAGCCATCTGGCGGATGGTGTCCTGTTGCGTCTGCAACAGTGCCCGCAGGCGGGCGTTCTCATGAGCAAGTGAGGTGTCCATATCCTCACTTTACAACGGGTTATATGCGGATTCCAGCGCGTTCCGTTCGTTTCGGGTGCTTCCAGTTGATACCTTCAAGATGTCAGCGCCAGTGATATAAGACGGTAATTCACCATTTGGATTGTCCGCTCCACCCAACATGTTGTTTCCTTAAGGTTCTCACACCAGAAAGGACATCAACATGCTGAGCAGAGAGGACTTTTACATGATAAAGCAAATGCGCCAGCAGGGCGCGTACATTGTCGATATTGCGACTCAGATTGGTTGCTCTGAACGGACGGTCAGACGCTACCTCAAATACCCTGAACCGCCAGCCAGAAAGACCCGCCACAAAATGGTTAAGCTGAAACCGTTTATGGATTACATCGACATGCGCCTGGCAGAGAATGTCTGGAATAGCGAGGTTATCTTCGCGGAGATTAAGGCAATGGGCTATACGGGCGGACGTTCCATGCTGCATTACTACATCCAGCCCAAACGTAAAATGCGTCCGTCAAAAAGAACAGTTCGCTTCGAAACTCAGCCTGGATACCAGCTCCAGCACGACTGGGGCGAAGTTGAGGTGGAGGTTGCCGGGCAACGGTGCAAAGTTAACTTTGCGGTTAATACGCTGGGGTTCTCCCGCCGCTTCCATGTCTTCGCCGCACCAAAACAGGATGCTGAGCATACCTACGAATCACTGGTTCGCGCCTTCCGCTACTTCGGTGGTTGTGTGAAAACGGTGCTGGTTGATAACCAGAAGGCTGCGGTGCTGAAGAATAACAACGGGAAAGTCGTGTTCAACTCCGGATTCCTGTTGCTGGCCGACCACTATAACTTCCTGCCACGGGCATGCCGTCCACGCAGGGCCAGAACAAAAGGTAAGGTTGAGCGGATGGTGAAATACCTCAAGGAGAACTTCTTCGTCCGGTACCGCAGGTTCGACAGCTTCACTCATGTTAATCAACAACTGGAGCAATGGATAGCCGATGTGGCTGACAAACGGGAACTTCGCCAATTCAAAGAAACGCCGGAACAGCGCTTCGCGCTGGAGCAGGAACATCTGCAGCCGTTACCGGATACGGACTTCGATACCAGTTACTTCGACATCCGCCATGTATCCTGGGACAGCTATATCGAGGTTGGTGGTAATCGTTACAGCGTTCCCGAAGCGCTGTGTGGTCAGCCGGTATCGATACGAATATCACTGGATGACGAGTTGCGGATCTACAGTAATGAGAAACTGGTGGCCTCACATCGCCTCTGTTCGGCATCGTCTGGCTGGCAGACTGTGCCGGAGCATCACGCCCCGCTCTGGCAGCAGGTCAGTCAGGTGGAACATCGACCACTGAGTGCCTATGAGGAGCTGTTGTGATGCATGAGCTGGAAGTCCTGCTGAGTCGCCTGAAAATGGAGCATCTGAGTTATCACGTTGAAAGCCTGCTGGAACAGGCAGCTAAAAAAGAGCTGAACTACCGGGAGTTCCTGTGCATGGCGCTACAGCAGGAATGGAACGGCAGGCATCAGCGCGGTATGGAGTCCAGGCTGAAGCAGGCTCGTCTGCCGTGGGTCAAAACGCTGGAGCAGTTCGACTTTACCTTCCAGCCGGGCATCGACCGTAAGGTTGTTCGGGAACTGGCTGGTCTGGCGTTCGTGGAGCGCAGCGAAAACGTGATCCTGCTGGGACCTCCTGGTGTCGGAAAAACTCATCTGGCCATAGCTCTTGGCGTGAAAGCGGTGGATGCGGGACATCGGGTACTGTTTATGCCACTGGACAGACTGATCGCGACACTGATGAAAGCGAAACAGGAAAACCGGCTGGAGCGTCAGCTACAGCAACTGAGTTATGCCCGGGTGTTGATCCTGGATGAAATAGGCTATCTGCCGATGAACAGAGAGGAAGCCAGCCTGTTCTTCCGGCTACTGAACCGTCGATATGAAAAAGCGAGCATCATACTGACGTCAAACAAAGGGTTCGCAGACTGGGGAGAAATGTTCGGAGATCACGTGCTGGCAACAGCGATACTGGATCGGTTGCTACATCACTCAACCACGCTGAATATCAAAGGAGAGAGTTACCGGTTAAAAGAGAAACGTAAAGCTGGAGTGCTGACCAAAAACACAACGCCAATCAGTGATGATGAAATGGTGAAAAGCGGACAGCATCAGTAACGAAAGTATTTAGCGGGCATGAAAATGGCAAATAACGGTCAAACATCGTGGCGTTGACAGATGACCTGGAAGAACAGTTTTGCTTCTTCCTGACTGAACGGCAGATAGCCTATTTCATCAATGATGAGCAGGCGGGGGGCCATTACTCCACGCTGAAGCGTCGTTTTATAACGGCCCTGACGTTGTGCCGTAGATAACTGAAGTAACAGATCTGCTGCTGTTGTGAAGCGAACCTTGATACCTGCACGGACTGCTTCATAGCCCATCGCTATTGCCAGATGGGTTTTCCCCACACCTGATGGCCCCAGTAATACGATATTTTCATTACGTTCTATGAAGCTGAGTGAGCGTAACGACTGGAGTTGCTTCTGCGGTGCTCCGGTGGCGAATGTGAAGTCATACTCTTCGAACGTTTTCACCGCCGGGAAGGCTGCCATTCGGGTATACATCGCCTGTTTACGTTGATGACGTGCCAGTTTTTCTTCATGAAGCAGATGCTCCAGGAAGTCCATATAACTCCATTCCTGGTCTACTGCCTGTTGTGACAGCGCAGGCGCTGCGCTTATAAGGCTTTCCAGTTGCAACTGCCCGGCGAGCGCCATCAGTCGTTGATGTTGCAGTTCCATCATCACGCCACTCCTCTGCAGAATGAGTCGTAGATGGAGAGTGGATGATGCAGGGGGTGTTTATCGAAGTTCACCAGATTTTCACCAGGATGCACGTCATACTCTTTTTTCTCCGGAGGCAGTGCCAGCATGGACTGCTGCTCTTCGAGCCAGCGATCGCAGGGACGGGCCTGGATTGTTTCATGCTTTCGTTGGTTAGCGACATCGTGCAGCCAGCGCAGACCGTGGCGGTTGGCTGTTTCAACATCGACAGTGATCCCCATCGGGCGCAGGCGAGTCATTAGTGGGATGTAAAAACTGTTACGGGTGTACTGCACCATCCGTTCCACCTTACCTTTAGTCTGTGCCCTGAAGGGGCGACACAGTCGGGGAGAGAAGCCCATCTCCTTGCCGAACTGCCACAGCGAAGGATGGAACCGGTGCTGACCGGTCTGATATGCGTCACGTTGCAGAACCACAGTTTTCATATTGTCATACAACACTTCGCGCGGCACACCACCAAAGAAGCGGAACGCATTACGATGGCAGGTCTCCAGCGTGTCATAACGCATATTGTCAGTGAATTCGATGTACAACATTCGGCTGTATCCGAGAACAGCAACGAACACGTGAAGCGGTGAGCGACCATTACGCATAGTGCCCCAGTCAACCTGCATCTGTCGTCCGGGTTCAGTTTCGAACCGAACGGCAGGCTCCTGCTCCTGAGGAACCGAGAGAGAACGAATGAACGCCCTGAGAATGGTCATTCCGCCACGATATCCCTGGTCTCTGATCTCGCGAGCGATTACCGTTGCCGGGATTTTGTAAGGATGAGCATCGGCGATGCGTTGACGAATATAATCCCGGTATTCATCCAGGAGTGAAGCAACAGCAGGTCGCGGTGTATATTTTGGCGGCTCAGATTTTGCCTGCAAATAACGTTTAACGGTATTGCGGGAGATCCCCAGTTCTCTGGCAATCGCCCGGCTACTCATTCCCTGCTTGTGCAGGATTTTAATTTCCATAACTGTCTCAAAAGTGGTAAGCGCCTCATCTGAACCGTCTGGTCTGTTTCCTCCGGCTCCACAAAAATAATGTCCATCATTTTTAATGGACACTATCGTATGGAATACCGGACCTGGATCACTGAAGCTTTACGTCTTCACTTTGAAGAACATTTACCACGGATTGTGGCCGGACGTCGCCTGGGCGTACCAAAATCAACTGTTTGTGGTATGTTCGTGCGCTTCCGCAAAGCTGGCCTTTCATGGCCTCTGCCCGCAGGTATGTCGGAGCGGGAACTTGATGCCCGTCTTTACGGGAATGCCTCCACAGTACCTGTCGTACTTACTGAAAGCACCGTTATGTCCGAAGTCCCGGTGGTAAAAAAACGTCCCCGGCGGCCTAATTTTCCTTATGAGTTTAAAATCGCCTTAGTGGAGCAGTCACTGCAGCCCGGAGCCTGTGTGGCGCAGATCGCCCGTGAAAACGGAATCAACGATAACCTGCTCTTCAACTGGCGCCATCAATACCGGAAAGGTGGCCTGCAGCCTTCCGGAAAAAATATGCCGGCACTGATTCCCGTGACGTTAACGCCGGAGCCGGATAATAAAATCCCGGCCCCCGCACAGGAACCAGAGCAGATAAATACACCGTCCGACAGTCTGTGCTGTGAGCTGGTTCTGCCGGCAGGAACCCTCAGGCTGAAAGGTAAACTGACGCCGGCGTTATTACAGACACTTATCCGCGAAATGAAAGGGAGCAGCCACTGATGATATCTCTCCCTGCAGGTTCGCGTATCTGGCTGGTTGCCGGTATCACCGATATGCGAAATGGCTTTAACGGCCTGGCCTCAAAAGTTCAGAACGTCCTGAAGGATGACCCGTTCTCCGGGCATCTGTTCATCTTCCGCGGACGCCGGGGTGACCAGATAAAAGTGTTGTGGGCTGACAGCGACGGACTGTGCCTCTTCACCAAACGCCTGGAGCGGGGCCGCTTCGTCTGGCCGGTCACCCGCGATGGAAAGGTTCACCTTACTCCGGCTCAGTTGTCCATGCTTCTTGAGGGCATCAACTGGAAGCACCCGAAACGAACGGAACGCGCTGGAATCCGTATATAACCCGTTGTAAAGTGAGGATATGGAGACCTCACTTGCTCATGAGAACGCCCGCCTGCGGGCACTGTTGCAGACGCAACAGGACACCATCCGCCAGATGGCCGAATACAACCGCCTGCTCTCACAGCGGGTGGCGGCTTATGCTTCTGAAATCAACCGGCTGAAGGCGCTGGTTGCGAAACTGCAACGTATGCAGTTCGGTAAAAGCTCAGAAAAACTTCGAGCAAAAACCGAACGACAGATACAGGAAGCACAGGAGAGAATCAGCGCACTTCAGGAAGAAATGGCGGAAACGCTGGGTGAGCAATATGACCCGACACTGCCATCCGCTCTGCGCCAGTCTTCAGCCCGTAAACCGTTACCGGCCTCACTTCCCCGTGAACCCCGGGTCATCCGGCCGGAAGAGGAATGCTGCCCGGCCTGTGGTGGCGAACTCAGTTCTCTGGGATGTGATGTGTCAGAGCAACTGGAGCTTATCAGCAGCGCCTTTAAGGTTATCGAAACACAACGTCCGAAACTGGCCTGTTGCCGTTGTGACCATATCGTGCAGGCGCCGGTGCCTTCAAAACCCATTGCACGCAGTTATGCCGGACCTGGGCTTCTGGCCCATGTTGTCACCGGGAAGTATGCAGACCATCTGCCGTTATACCGCCAGTCAGAGATATACCGTCGTCAGGGTGTGGAGCTGAGCCGCGCCACTCTGGGTCGCTGGACCGGTGCCGTTGCTGAACTGCTGGAGCCGCTGTATGACGTCCTGCGCCAGTATGTGCTGATGCCCGGTAAAGTCCATGCCGATGATATCCCTGTCCCGGTCCAGGAGCCGGGCAGTGGTAAAACCCGAACCGCCCGGCTGTGGGTCTACGTCCGTGATGACCGTAACGCCGGTTCACAGATGCCCCCGGCGGTCTGGTTCGCGTACAGTCCGGACCGGAAAGGTATCCATCCACAGAATCACCTGGCCGGTTACAGCGGTGTGCTTCAGGCCGATGCTTACGGTGGCTACCGGGCGTTATACGAATCCGGCAGAATAACGGAAGCCGCATGTATGGCTCATGCCCGGAGAAAAATCCACGATGTGCATGCAAGAGTGCCAACCGACATCACCACGGAAGCCCTGCAGCGTATCGGTGAACTGTATGCCATCGAGGCAGAAGTCCGGGGATGTACAGCAGAACAGCGTCTGGCGGCAAGAAAAGCCAGAGCTGCGCCACTGATGCAGTCACTATATGACTGGATACAGACCCAGATGAAAACACTGTCGCGTCACTCGGATACGGCAAAAGCGTTCGCATACCTGCTGAAACAGTGGGATAGCCTGAACGTGTACTGCAGTAATGGCTGGGTGGAAATCGACAACAACATCGCAGAGAACGCCTTACGGGGAGTGGCCGTAGGCCGGAAAAACTGGCTGTGTGTGTCACGAAGGAGTACTTATGGCAACAATGTGAAAATTGCAGCATAAGTTATCCATGCTCTGAGATGGGTGGAGGTGGGCCCTCCGGTCAGGGTTTACAGGAGCACTGACCAAACGACCCGGTGCTGCTTCATTCTAAGGAATGAGGTGGTGAGCGACTCGGGAAAAGGCAGAGATCTACTGTCACGTGGGGTTCGGGAAGCTGAACGAAAGTAAACTGTCCGATGAAGCATCGAAATCTTAGATGATGTCAAAATGGGGCCGTACAGCCGTCCCCTGATAAGCGCAGAAGACACCTGCTTACTGACTGCGCGGCATCCGGTGTGAAGGCAGCAGGATCCCGGGCCAGACCATCTCAGGGAACGTGAGAACCTGTTTCCGGCACGTATCGGGAAACAGGGGCGGACCCATTCGTAGTAGTGATGAAAGATCTGTAATGGGTCTGGAGCGAAGGGATGGGGATCACATTCATTGCAGAAGACACAACCCAAAAGGGGATGACGTAACTGATGCAACGAAAATCATTTGAAATACCAAAAGCACTGGTCTGGGCATCATATCTGGATGTGCGTCGCAACAAGGGAGCCCCCGGATGCGACGGGCAGACTTTGAAAATGTTCGACCAGCAACGTGATGGCAATCTATACAAGATCTGGAACCGGCTATGTTCGGGAACATGGTTTCCGCCACCAGTGCTGGAAAAACGGATCCCGAAGTCGAATGGCAAGGAACGCATTCTGGGGATCCCAACAGTATCCGATCGAATTGCTCAGGGAGCGATAAAACTTTTCATGGAAGAAAAGCTTGACCAGATTTTCCATGCTGATTCATATGGTTACCGACCAGGCAAATCAGCTCATGACGCTCTGAAACAATGTGCCATCCGGTGCTGGCGTTATAGCTGGATACTGGAAGTGGACATCAGTGCGTTTTTCGACCATGTGAAACATGATCTGGTGCTCAAAGCACTGGAACACCACGGGATGCCTAAATGGGTCATCCTGTACTGTCGACGCTGGATGGAAGCGCCAATGCAGAGTTGTGAAAATGGAGAATTAATAACCCGAACACGAGGCACTCCGCAGGGCGGGGTCATTAGTCCGCTACTTGCTAACTTGTTCCTTCACTATGCATTTGATTTGTGGATGGAAAGAGAATATCGGGGGGTACCGTTTGAGAGGTACGCTGATGATATTGTAGTACATTGTTCACGAATGAGTGATGCAACAAGGCTGAAGAACAGGTTATCGGAGCGCTTCTCGGAAGTCGGGCTGGTCCTGAATGCAGGGAAAACGAATATCGCCTACATTGACACGTTTAAAAGGAGAAACGTCGCAACGAGTTTCACCTTTCTCGGATATGACTTCAAAGTGCGTACGCTGAAGAATTTCAAAGGCGAACTGTACCGAAAATGCATGCCGGGTGCGTCAAATGCAGCAATGCGCAAAATAACAGAAACAATCAAGAAGTGGCGTATACATCGCTCAACAGCTGAGAGTTTGCTGGATTTTGCGAGGCGCTACAATGCGATAGTGAGAGGCTGGATCGAGTACTACGGAAAGTTCTGGTCCAGAAATTTCAACTATCGACTGTGGAGTGCAATGCAGTCACGTCTGCTCAAGTGGATGCAGTCTAAATACAGACTTTCGAACCGGAAGGCTCAGCGAAAGCTGACGCTGGTAAGGAAGGAGTATCCGAAGCTATTTGTCCACTGGTATTTACTACGTGCATCAAATGAGTGATCAAGAGCCGTATGACGCGAGAGTGTCACGTACGGTTCCGTGAGCAGCCGGGGAGTGAAATTCTCTCCGGCTGACTCGACTCGCGGGTTCTGACAGCGGTGGCGAACATGCGGCGGTGTTGTACTCGCTGATCGGCACATGCCGTCTGAACAATGTGGAACCAGAAAAATGGCTGCGTTACGTCATTGAGCATATCCAGGACTGGCCGGCAAACCGGGTACGCGATCTGTTGCCCTGGAAAGTTGATCTGAGCTCTCAGTAAATATCAATACGGTTCTGACGAGCCGCTTACCAAAAGTGACCATAAGCTCTCCTGAATCAGGAGAGCAGATTACCCCCTGGATCTGATTTCAGGCGTTGGGTGTGGATCACTATTGCACCGTTCGTGACAATAGTCACAAAACTGGATCGCCTCGGTCGTAATACAATGGATATCAGGAAAACAGTGGAGCAACTGACTGAATCTGGTATCAGGGTGCATTGCCTAGCATTAGGTGGTGTTGATCTGACCAGTCCGGCAGGAAAAATGACAATGCAGGTGATTTCAGCGGTCGCTGAATTTGAACGAGACCTTTTACTTGAACGAACTTATTCAGGGATAGCAAGAGCACGGGATGCAGGAAAACGTTTTGGTCGCCCACCGGTATTAAATGAAGAACAAACACAGAAGGTACTCGAACGCATTAAGTCTGGGGCAAGTATAAGTGCTATTGCCAGGGAATTCCGAACCACACGGCAAACAATTCTGAGAGTTAGAGCGAAACAGCAAACTGTTACTGTATAAAAAATAGTCTTAGCGTGGGATATTTTCCGTTTTCCAAGCGGACCCCATGTACCACAGGTACGATACAACCAGCAGCTAATAGCAAAGAGCATGTGCACCCATGCATGGTGATTGACTAATCATCATCGTGCACAAAAAGCTAAAAAAAATCCAAGGCGTCATTAAGTAGCGTGACATAGGACAGCTTGTATTTGTATCTGGACATATATTACGGAGAGCCAGGGAAACATTAAAACACACATCTTTGATTATGTACAAGTTCATCTGATGTAACTGAACACGGAAGCTATATTGTACTCGTGCAACGGGTTGTCAAGACGACAGTGTGGCAGTCGACAATGCCGGGGGCCCACAGGCCGCCCCCCTGCGGCTCGTGTTAAATTTGTTGTTATCCTGATTATACAATGAACACTCTAGCCCAGGTGACATCGAGTATCTGGATAAGTCAATAGGCCCGACAACACCTTATCTGGAGCTCGGGCCCATTTAAAGAAATGACCGGTTCGACGATCACGGGGTTTTGCGATCAGGTTAATTCGGCAGTGATAGGTACAGATACGATCCTCGTGCCAGCGGTAGTACTACGAACGATTGCAGAGACAACGATCGGATGGGCACTAACAGGTGAAGTAGTCTCATACGTTCCGAGATACTCGTCAGATATTATACCAGTCGATAGTAGGTATCGTACATTGTCATGCGCTCCGAACCTGATGCTGATGTGACCGGGTGTAGAGCTAACAAGAACAGTTAGGTTTGTTTTACAATCTGTATTCACAGGACACACAAGTGTAGTTGGGAGCGGGTTGATCGTGATCTCACCTTTTGGCGCGGTGATAGCCGTAAAGCGAAATGTTGTCGTGTTGATCGGGGAGACACCATAGGCTCGACCGAATCTTAACGAACACTCATAGGTGAATGGCGGATTACCGGTGACAGTTGCCCCCTTGCGTAACCAGACGGACCACATAAATGCCTGCAGGTCGGTATACTCTTGATGTATGTAATCTAATTTGGACCCGTTTAGTGGAAGCCAATAATAGTCAGTTGTCTCCGCAGTAACCATTAACCGGGCCTCGAGACTAGAGGAGGACCACCCATTTGTTGCGCAGTTAGGATCAGTGCTGAAGTAGTCGAAATACCGATCAGCCACAGGGAAGTGAGTTTTGGAAATTAGGTGTCCGTCACGATATCCATCTTCAGAGAGAGTATAAGTCCTTGTTCGTTGGTCCGAGTACGGCCCGGTAGAGGTCTCTGACATCTCGATCCCGGTTACTACATACGTTTGATCGTTCGCCCAGCTGTGCGGCACCGTTATCATTAGTAGCAGGTATGCCCATTTCATATATGATTACCAAGTAGATCATGATTTATCGAGGCTGAAGCCACCTGACGTCCAGCCCATAATGTCCATCGTGCCTCATACTGTTGCACCCGCTGACGGACAGCCTCTTCAGACAATCCTTTTCTGCGGGCCTGCTCCTCAAGCCGCAACCGACGTGCACGATGGTTCTCTTTTGCACGGGGAGCTATTCCGGTGGGCCCCGTTGCATCAAACCAGACACCCAGCCAGTCAAAACCGCGTTCAGTCCGACCGACCTGTGTTTTGTCCGGATGGCATTCAAAGCCGGTGTCCTCAAAGTAATCATGCAGCCGTCTGACAGCGCGCCGTAACGGCCAGCGCCGCGTGGACAGAAAAAGAAAATCGTCCATATACCGGACATAATAAATATCCTCCTGACGGCTGAAGGCCGAATCTACATACCACAGGAATGATGCCCCCAGGAGAGGGCTCAGGGCGCTGCCGCGACACATACCGCCCTGTGGTGTAAAAAACTCACCGCCGTGTTCGACGGTGTACCAGATGTACTGTTTAATAATGTTCTGCAGCACCGGCGAACGGACAAAACGGCATACGTGGTGCCAGAGCTGCTCTTTCCGGATATGCCGGTAATACCCCCGGATATCTGTCCGCCAGACAAAGCGTGCCCCCTGTGCCAGCGTTTGCGTTATTTCTGCCAGCGAGTCCCGACCGCCCCGGTGTCCTGCGGTATGGACACACCGGCTCTGCAGGGGCAACAGGTCCTTTATTTCCAGGGCCACCCACTTCATCACCATGGCATCAGCGGCCGACCACAGAACGATATCGTCCTGTTTTCCGGTCCGGATAAGCTGTGGTGGTAACAGACGATATTCACCATTATCCACCTGTTGCCATATACGCTCCGGATACATGCCCCGGTGAAAACGCAGGTGCCATATATCGGCGTTATGCGATGCCCGACGTCGCTGGCGATATATCCAGTCAATGGCGGCCACTCTCCGCTCAGCTGTGGTATGGGAAATGACCATTGCGTATTCCGGTGTTGTTCAGTTGCGATGTGTTAACTGAGTGAACAGAAAAAAAAAACGGGTATGACGGAGACCGGATACACCCCAGAGAAGAAACCGGAATACCGGTTGCCCGAACAGACGGGGATAAAGGGAGTATTTTTCTTATTGCAGGACGGAGCGGCGGAAAAGCAGAGTGCCGGGCACAGATTATCGGCCCTGGCTTGGCTTGGCTTGGCTTGGCTTGGCTTGGCAACATTGTAATGTTGGGGTTAATTAAAAGAAATAATATCCACAAAAAAATTTAGTTAATAATAAATAACTTTATAAGTTACAGGCAACAAAAATCAATAAGGTAAATGAAGATTTACATATTTTATATATTTTATATATTTTATATATTTTATATCATATTCCGAAGATTATCTGCGCCAGAGGAGTTTTCTGAATTCGTATAGTATGTATGGCCTCTGCCCATCGATATTTTGGCACAGAAACTTACAGGATATATCGAGTAGGCAGCCTGGCGGCTGCGGCTTGTCATGGCCTGAAATTACCGTTATAAAAACAGACAATGTCACTGTCTTTCAGGTGGTTATACGACCCGTTCAGCTAAACCCCGTAAACGAAAACCCGTACCACAAAGAAGCAAACTTCCCCGCTATGTTGTGAAACTTCATCCAGATGATTTTTTTGACGAAGAAGACGCAGAAGTTCTGCGCTTTGATAGTTTTGACGATGCTGTTGAGTGCTGCGCAGACCTTAATATTCCCTTCTTTGTGGATGCCGGAAACAAAAAGCTGGTCTTCTGGTTTGGTTCGTGTTGATGACGAAGGGTATCCGGAAATTGCCCGCTGCACGGAGCGGGAGTTTGCGACCATTCTTGCCAGTATCAGCGCCGGCGGCCTGTACTGCCCGGAGTGCGGCACGGTTCACTGGCCGGACGGAGTCACCCCACCCTTCTGATGCTTCCTCGTTTTGCCGATATCTTTCAGCAGGGAAACCGCTGGCTTAACTGGCTGGAGAAACAGCCGGAAGGTTCAGTGCGTCCGGTGGTGATTGAATCAGTGACAAAACTCAATAGACAGCGTGAATATCGATGGTTGCGCCACAGGCCTGAGCATATTTTGTCAAAGTTTTCATACTGGCCCCTAAAGGATTACTTTCCAGGCGACTGATGGCTGACGGGCGTAACCCCATTCGTTCGGCCAGCGCTGACTTTGTTAATCCCGCTTTTTCTCTCATTTCGTATAACATTTCTACCATCTCCAGTTCTTTATCGGCATCTTCATACCCTTTGACAGCTTCTGGAGTATTAAGCAGTTTTTGCTTTACCAGGCTGAACGGAACACCTTTTACTTTCATCATTTCATCTCCTTCAGGCGCATCCTGGCGATTTCAATAGCTTTCGCTGGTGTCTTTTGCGTCTTTTTCACAAATGCATGCAACAGATAGATTTCATTACCCGTTGCATAAGCGTACAGTGTTCTTGCGATATTTTTATCCCCGACTCTCAGTTCAAAAAGCCCTCCGCCAATTACACGGCTGTGAGGCATTTTCATTTTGTTACCTTCCTGTTCCAGCCGTTCAATCAGTCTGGTCATACGACCACGCAGATTGTCTGGTAATTCCAGCAGTTCATCCAGTGCGGCTGGGTGAGTAATCACATTAAACATATTATAGCCTCCAGAATGACAAAATACACCAAAACAGGAAAATTGCGCAAACAGCAAATTTCATCAATAAATGAAAATACACTCTGGGTTCGGAGGGGGCACTGGAGAAGAGGGATTTTTTGATGCCGCGCCAGCGGCATGTAAGGCGGCACGCTGTGGTTACATGTGATACCGGAGTAAAACCGCCGAAGCCCGGCGTAAGCCGGTACTGATTGATAGATTTCACCTTACCCACCCCCGGCCCTGCCAGACCATACCCGCTTTCAGCCATGAGAGAGCTTTTGTGCGCGGTCGGAGTGGTCCCGACGAGGGTTTACCCGAAGTCGGGGCGTATCTCCGCGTTAGCGGGCCGTCAGGGCCGCTTACGAGCGTGTACTGAGGACTTTCAGCCAGAATACTAACAGTCATGATGGAGTATAGTTACAACATTCATAATTAAAAGCGACTCTGTTCCGGCCCTTTGGGCCGGGGCGGGGCCGCTTTTCAGTTATGAGGGAGGGGCTTTGTGGTTTCAGTTCTGCGCTGGACCGGGGTTTTTCCGGGGTCTGTTTTTGCATGTTGTAACTAAATTGGCTCCGGTCGGGGCCCGCCGCTTGCGGTGGGAGGTGCATATCTGTCTGTCCACAGGACAGACACTGAATAGGTTTTCTTTTTAAATGAATGTAATTAGGTAGTTTAAAGGAGATATAAACTGGTGTTTAAAAGATACATTGCACCCTGTAAGGCTGTCGGCTGGCGCTTTATGACATGAACGGTTGTAACCTTATGGGGAAGTCCCTTGCAGTTAAATGTGGATAAGCAAAATTCCCCGTCTGTGGGAGGTGTTTTGCATCAAAAACAGGGGGAACCGGATGCACCTGAAGGTGGATGATGAGATTGTTTTTTGTATGCAGTGCTGCTTTTTTGTTCGCTGACAGGCTTCAGGCGTGCGAATGCCTCCGGCGCGGGCCGGATTATTCAGAAGAAGTCACTTTCAGGGGGAGGCTGTGGCCAGCCGGCTGTAATTACGGTTACGTGACAGAATCATGCGCTCCTTCACACGACGTTCCACTTCGCGTTTTACCGCCTCACGATTAGCTGTAAAGCGCCCTTCCGAGATTTCACGCGTCAGCTGTCGTTTCACCAGGGTGACGATATCCTGACGTTCCCTGTTCGCATCACGACGCGCCCGGGCACGTTTTATTCCCCGGGACTTAAGCTCTGTCTGGTAACTGCGGAAACGCTCACGGACAAAACGCCAGGCTTTCGCTATCAGTTCATCCATACCCAGGGTATCCAGTCCCTGCTTTTTACGCTGTCTGTTTTCCCATTCCACACGGCTTCGGCGTGCGGAAGCCACCGCATCCTCAGACACATCGAGGGCGGCAAACAGCGCCGGTGTGAACGTGATATCAGTCGGAACGTAGCACCCGATAAGCGGATCATATTCCGTCTGGTAGGTAATCAGCCCCAGCTCTGCCAGGAACGTCAGGGCACGGGTGGCACGGGTGATGGAAAGTGTACCAGCATCAGACTCCGTCGCCAGTCCGCACTCAATGGCCAGTGTGGTGATGGAGCACTGGACACGATTGGCCAGCGGATCATAGTGAAAACAGAGCCCCTGCAGCAGCGCATCAATGGCCCGGCGACGCAGTACCGGTGGCATGCGCCGACGCAGGCCCTTCGAACGGGCATGTGCCACATGAATGGCGAAATCAAAACGGGAAGTGAAGCCTACCGCCTTTTCCATCAGCTTCTCGCAGAACGGCAACGTCCGGGCGCCTTCACGGGGTGTGAACTCCGGATTAGGGTTCTTTACCTGGCGGTAATAAGTTTGTTGAAGATCAGTCACACCATCCTGCACTTACAATGCGCAGAAGGAGTGAGCACAGAAAGAAGTCTTGAACTTTTCCGGGCATATTACTATACTCCCCGCATAGCTGAATTGATGGCTATGCGGTTTTATGGGGCCCCGGTAATCTTCTTCGTCGCCAAACATAGAAAGATTATCGGGGTTTTCGCTTTTCTGGCTCCTGTAAATCCACATCAGAACCAGTTCCCTGCCACCTTACGGCGTGGCCAGCCACAAAATTCCTTAGACGATCAGTAATCTAGCACTGACAGAAAAAACTAGCACGAATGTGATCCCATCACATCATATTCCGGTGACAGGCCTCTTTCTCGATAAGCCTTTCTATCAACTCTGCCTGAGTTACACCTTCCGCTGCACACAGACTGGTAAGGTAGTTTTTCAGTTCTGGTCTGACGAAAACTTTAATCTCTTTACATACAGATCGTTTGCGCGCAGAAGCTGCTCTCTGCCGCTCTGCTTCACTCAAAGGTTTACCCTTTCGGTATGCTCGTTTTGCGCCAGATGAGGAAGTCACTGCATTTTCTGTCTGCGACATCTCGCCTCCTCAATTCTCAAACAGGGATCGTTTCGCAGAGGATACTACAGTTTTTTGAGATCAGCGACTTGAAAGTTGTGACAATGCTCTGTGTTGGCGCACAAATCATGTCTGATTACGACCGTTTAATGTGATTTTGATAATGAAATGACGAAAAAACAGAAAATAACTAAATATGTGTGCCGGCCCCGGGCGGGATCGGCGATTTCTGAAATGTGAAAGCTAGTCCGAGGGACTATCGATTTACATCATTATAAAGCTACGCCCAATAAAATTGCGTAACATCAAATTTTATAAAACAAGGTATCAGGTGCCACAACTGACTGAACAAAACCAAAATGCTCATAAAAAACTCTGGCGTCATCATCAATTGCATGAACCATAACAGCCTTAATGCCAACCTGTTCAGCCAGATTGGCAACCCGATGAATGGCATCACTCAGCAGCCATTTACCGAAACCATGTCCCTGAGTACAAACATCGACAGCCAGACGCCCTAAAAGAACAACAGGTACAGGATTGGGCATATTATGGCGCAAACTGCGCCCAAGCTCGGCATGTGTGACAGAACCAGTAGCTAATGAGTAATACCCCACAACACGTAAAGTATCCTCCAGACAAATGACGAACGTGCGGGAAGCATTGAGCATCTGGTTTTTCATAGCCCGACCACGCAACCAGTTACTTAACACCTCATTCCCACAGTCAAATGGCTGAAGTATATGCTCATCTGTCAGCAATGCCGGCGCGGTGACATTTATTTCCATTCAGGCTTTACCGCCATCAGACGTTCACGCCCTTCAGCATTCTGTACAGGAGCTTCCAGTTGCGTAATAAACGAATCATAACCTTCGTTATCCAATACAAATAAACGTTGATCCAGAATGATGTTTTTAGCTTCCTGGTAAGCCAGTTCAATGATGAAATCGGTACGATTCTTATTGACCAGGCTCGCAGCATAATCAATAACGGCTTTTTCCTCATCAGTTGCCCGGATGTTAATCTGATTTTCTCGCGGTATTTTACGGACGCTTGCTGCAGTGGACATAAAACCCCCATTGGTAACGATTTGCTATACAATGAATGTTATCGCAAATGGTAACAGATCGCTATACAAAATCACTTGCAGGAAAAATAATCCCTGATAAAAACAATGACAGAGACTTGAAAAGTGTGACAATGATCTGTGTTGGCGCACAAATCATGTCTGATTACGACCGTTTAATGTAATTTTGATAATGAAATGACTGAAAAGCAGGAAATGCCTTAACCAGGATGCCGGCCCCGGGCGGGACCGGCTGTTTCTGGCATTTCGGGTGTCTGCCCCTGAAATACCTCACACTTCCGGAAAGCGGGGACTTCCGTCCCCGCCCGGCAGCTTACTTCCGTGCTTCGTAGGCCAGAGTTACCTGCACCACTGTATTTCCCCTGTGAATATTCAGCTCACATAACCGTTCTCTGAATATCAGTGAAAAACACAACACCGTGGCGCACACGGCGAGCAACCCGATAAGGGCATATTTCGTCATAAACTTTGACCTCTCTGCAAGGAAGAGGCTACAATCAGTAGTGTTAAGGTACTTCATGCAGACCTCACTCGTTAATGGATTAACGAGTGGGGTCTTCGCATTTCTGGAACCTGCGTCTTGCCTGAACCAGAAAGGCTCAGACACCCGCAGCGATAGTACCACACTTCAGCCCGTCGGTTAATTATCTGATAACCTTAATAATCATCAGCATTTCCCGAATTGTTCCATATCTGTTTGTACGTAAAATCCCGTAATAAAAGATAATAACGATATTGCTCGTTATCTATCAGGTAGCTGTAACTTTCTGTTTTCACTTATTTTTACGAGAGTTGATAGTATGGTTAACGCAATTTACCTGGCCTATTTTCTTATCGCCATTCTTAATACATGGTTTCTGGTGCAACAAATTAAAACCAGAAAAACACTGGCTATATCTCATGAATCCTCAGCACTGCTAAAAGAAACCAATATTAATATCGGACTTTCCGTATTAATTTATCTTGTTGATATTATGTTTGTATATATGACAAATGCCATTCACTAAATAATACCGAAAACGCCGGGGGCGGGGGAAACTTGCTTTTTCCCGTTCCCGGGGTTGGACAACTGAGCAACGCGAAGGCGTCAGTGATGCATCAGTAACTTCCGTACCACCAGTCATCCTCACTTTTTTCCAGAAGAATGGTGATACTCCGGACGTCATCCGGCAGTATTTCCCTGCAGAATCTGGC
Organism: Escherichia sp. E4930; assembly: GCF_005845405.1. Classification (NCBI taxonomy): domain Bacteria; kingdom Pseudomonadati; phylum Pseudomonadota; class Gammaproteobacteria; order Enterobacterales; family Enterobacteriaceae; genus Escherichia; species Escherichia sp. E4930. Next base: position 18,239 of record NZ_VCDZ01000028.1, read on the forward strand.
CGGTAGCGTAAACGTGCCCGAAGACAGCCTTACCCCTTCTTCACAGGAGTCCGTCAGTTTCAGCCTGATTTTCCGGATTTCTGAATCAAGTTCAGCAATAATAAATTCCTGCTCCCCCCGAACGGCAACCGTCACATAACACCCGGCAGAGCCTGAGTCTGTTCGTCTTATCGATAACCGGGTCTTGCTTGCATATCTGTACGGCGCTTTCTGTCTTGTCATGGAAATAAATGCCATTATTGATTTTCGACCTTTCTGTTTTTATAAATAAAATAAATATCATTTTATTTTATTCTGGCAGTCTTACCAGATGATTTTATTCCCCTGAATTTTCACTACCCCGCGACGGACCAGTTCATCCCGGATACCTCTGGTCAGGGCATCACGCCATTCACCGCGCATCTGTGATTTTAAATAATTATTAAATGTCTCTTCTGTTACCGGCATATTACGAACCTCCCGCGCTGCCTGTTGAATTTTGTTTGCCCACCGGATAACGATATCCATGTCGGGTGCAGCCATCTTTACTGATGACGCCTTATCCGGGGAGACGCGACGGCAGCGAACCCCGCGCGCCTGCAGTGTCCGGACAATACCGTCATATCCCTTGTCAGCGGAAACAATATGGTATTCCTTCTCCGGCCCGTAGTGGCATACACACTGCCCCAGCTCCAGCACCAGATGAAAATCAACATTGTTCCTGGAGACTTCGCTGACATGCCGGAGTGTGACTTTTACTGCTTCAGGGAAAGCGTTTACTGGCAGTGCCACATTATTCTGTTTCGCGCCGGTAAATATAATTAACTCCGTATATATATCTAAGGGAACTTCTGTCAGATTACTGCAGTTCTCGTAATCGATAAAGGCAATCACCTGTTGCTTCTCTGATTTTCCGGTCGCCATTTTCTCTTCCTGATTAACAGACTTCACAACCAGATAAAAGAGTCATAAATAACACTTAACATCGCCTGATATTAACAGCCGGGCAACGTGATGTTATTATTTTGCTCTCCTTACTGAATGCATTTGTCCCTGACAGGACAACGTTGACCGTCACATGACGGTCTTTTTTTATCCATCTGACAGTTTATGGTCACAAAAACATTCTGACAGATATTAACCACGTAATGACTGTGTGTTATCTTTCTTCCCGCAATCTCCCGGTATTAACCGGTGGTAGCTTCACAGGGTAGATGTACAGGGCATTCATTCAATGCCAGTGATACGTCATGAATGATTTTTGACCTCCTCCGCTCTGGGGAGGTCTTTTTTTTACCATTTTTTCATTATCCTCGCCCCCCGGCGGCGCTGGCAGTGTTCAGCTCTCTGTCGGGCAAACTGCTGCCAGTCTGTACGGGGCGCCACACGGGCAGCCAGGAGCCATGCTTCAGCGGCATCCTTCCAGAATCCCCTGAGTTCCAGACTGACGGCACGGCTTCCGGTGCGCTGGTAACGCCAGACCTGAGCGTCCCGTGAATGGCTTCTGAATCCGTCCATTTGTATCTGTCCTCTCTTTCCCCTGTCAGTATTTCTGTGTTAAATAATTCACTGAACTGACTTCCTTCGGGTAGGAAGTTGTTTCCTTTTAAGCCTTATTGTTTGCCTCCCTGCTTCTGAGGGAGGCTTTTTTACTGTTTATCCAGCACGGCCTGAAGTTCGGCTTTTCTCCGGTTCTGGCGGCGAATTTTCTCCAGACGCTCTGCCGCATACGCTTCCTCCTCCTGAGAGATATGCTCCGTAACATACCCTTCCGTGTCATATCGGCAGGCTCCGGCTTTCATTGCGCCAAGATAGCATTCTGAGCGGGTAATGGCTTTCAGCGCCCGGCGCAGTTTTTTATGCGAGAGCGGGATATTCCGCTTTGATACGTCTTCCAGTAACACGTCCCGGATACCGCAGGCCAGAAGCCGGGGGGTGTCACCGTCAAATAATCCCGGCCACCAGGGCTTCAGGGTGTTCACGGCCTCATCCAGCGTGGGCAGGGTCAGATAAATGGACAGCGCCTGTCTGGCCTGCGCTTTTTTAGCCGCCAGCTCTGCTTCCCGGGCCGCTTTCTCCGCCAGCTTCTGCTTTTTCACCTTCCATTTTGGTGGCGTGGTGACATTGATGATGGTTTTCCGGCTGCGGACAGGTGTTGTTCCCTCTGTTTTCCGCTTCAGTGTCAGTACCGGCCGTTTCTGCTCTGTCATTTGCGAATACCTGTGTCGTTATATTCTGCTGCTGGCGTTGCTTCAGCCTTTTTATGCCATATTTCATCACGGTATGTTAAGCATGCACCTGCAGTCCGTTAACCATCCCGGCAATAATCAGCAGATGCAGGACATAACCTTCTGCAAACCACCGACTTATCTGCAGGCGCTTTGATGACGCAGGTACATACTCATGCACAAGACACAATACCATCAGTGTCATGCCCATACCGGCCAGCACGGGGACGGCACCGTTTGCACCGTTCAGCCATACAACAGAGCACAGCCACAGTAAAAATAACCGCCCCTGGTACTGCTCCGGCACCTGCCAGACGGATACGGCTGCCAGCAACATCACCAGCCCCTGCCAGCCATAACTGGCAGTACTGAACGGCAGATACAGTGCCAGCATGGTTCCGGTTATGGCACCTTTTATGGCATCAGGGCGTTGCCAGAAACAGACCGCCTGCATCACCACGGCAAAGCAAAACAGAATGTTCAGCTCCCACCACTGATTTCCTGTCCCCCGAAATGCCAGCCAGAATACCGGTTGCGCCAGCACTGCCATCAGCCACAGGCGATTTACGGCAGTCTGTCGTATCTGCCTCCCCGCCAGGTTACAGCCCGCCATCAGTGCAAAAAGCGGGAATGCGCACCGTCCGGTCAGGTTAAGCCAGGGACTCCCCACATGAAATGCGGTGGCAATGTGGTCACCTGCCATCGCCAGAAATGCCACGATTTTGATAACGTCACGTTGTAATGGTGCCAGAGACAACAAAGGCAAGGCACCGGGATTCCGTACATCATCCTTACAGGAACACTCTTTGTTTTCCATCAGAGCGTCTTCTCTCTGTCAATCACCAGTTCTTTCTCCATCTGCCGCAACTGCTCCTGTGCGTTTATGCGTTTCAGGGCAGCCACTTCATGCTGAAGTAATTGTGCGTTTTCTTTCTCTTCACGGGCTGCTGTCTGTCCGGCAGCCCTGATTTCCTGTTCTGCCACTGCATTTTCTGCAGCCTGCATGGCCTCATTCTCTGCCGGCAGTATGTTCCGCGTCTCATCCTGCTGCAGGGTTTCCCTGACCGCTTTTTCTGCCTCCTGGCGTGCCCGCTCTTCCGGCGTCTGCAGACTGAGCAGTTCTGCGTCGGTATTCTGTGCAGTCTGCACAGTTTTTATGGCTTCAGGTGTCGTTTCTCCCTGTCCCTGCGTTAACTTCTGAAGCAGCCAGCCGGGAAGCGGCGCGGTATCCTGTTGCAGCACAACACCACTCTCAGGGTGCTGGCGGGCCAGCACCAGTGCAGATGCCGGGTCTGATGCCGTCAGCGTTACGCCATTATGGCTCTGCTGCAAAACCACAACGCCGGCATCATCTCGCCCCAGCCATCTGCCCTGCTCATCCAGTCCCTGCATTCGTCCCTCTTCATCCATACGGATTTCCTGCAACCAGACACCCTGTTGCCTGCCATTCCGGTCATAAGCCGGCCAGGCCACATGCGGTGCAGGGTATTTGCGGCTGCCACCGATGAAGCGGGCTTCACTGTGGTCTGGCAGTCCGGTTTCCCGCAACAACGCCCGCCCCAGCGCATTCTGATTAAGCGCCCGGGCGCTGTCCCACAGATTCTGTGCCGTTGTGGCATGAACATCCTGTTGAACGTCCAGCACATCATGCGCTGTCTTCCGGCTTTCACTGGCCGCCACGGATGCCAGCCATTTCCCGATATCATCGGTATACACCTGCACATGCTGCTTCATCCTTGAGAGCGCCACATACGCATCACTGAGAGAGGCAAGCCGCTGGCGTGCGCCGGTTGCCCCGGCCAGGGCTATCACAAAGGCCTCGCTGGCCCCCTGTGCACGGTGTGCCGTACCGGCATAGCCGTAATCCAGATGCATATCCGACATATCACGCCCCGGCTGAATCAACCGGGTATTTTCACCGTTTTTCAGCGTGATATCACCGTTACCAGCTATCCGGGTGACTTCCCACAGTGTCTGGGTATCCCGTCCCTGCTCCCGGTCCTGGTGGGTGAAGCGCACCAGGTCACCTTCCGACAACCGGATTTCACGACGGGAAAATACCGCAATATCCCGCAGACTACTTTCAAAAGCGGAGAGCAGATGGTCCCGCCCCTCCGCATCACGCAGCATCACCACACCGTTTGCTGTATCAGGGCTGTGAATGGTGTAATACTGCTGATTTATCAGCGCCACACCGCCATTATGCTGTGCCAGTCCTGCAACGGATTTCAGGGCCTCAGTCTGTGTTTTTTCCCTGACCAGCACCGTTACCGGAAGTTCCTGCTCCCCGGTCTTTCCGGCCTCATGCAGACGGTCATGAATGCCGGCATTGATGGCCATTGCATCCGCGTTTGTTTGGGTGACAATCAGCGTCTGACGCCGGGCCTCTGCGGTACGCCCGGTGTAATCATCCACAATGGCAGATATTACCCTGTCTCCCTGTGTTTCTCTCTGTTCACGGGTCTGACGAATTTCAGTCTCCGATGATACCGGTACATATGCACCATTATCCCGGGGCACCTGTTCCGGTGAAACGCGGCGTATCGTGTCCAGAGCTTCACCGGTACGTCCTTCCAGCAGTGCATACACCGCCGGTCGCAGTTCCGGTGACTGACGCACAATATCTTTCATCACCGCCACATCGATGGCGCTGCGCTGCTGCATCAGGGTAAAGGGCGCACCGCTGGCCACCGGCTGTAACTGCAGACTGTCACCGGACAGAACAGCACGACCACCTGCGGCGGCAATACGGGCCAGTGTGTCAGCCATATCCCGGTTGCCCACCATGGAGCTTTCATCGATAAGAAACAGCGTTTTTGAGAAGTTAAGCTGTTCACCGCTCTGCTGACGCCGCTCCGTGTCCATCAGAAAAGAAGCGATGGTCTGCGCTTTCACCCCCACACCCTGCATTTCACTGACGGCCCGGTGTGTGGGCGCCAGCCCCACCACCTCCGGCCGCAAACCTTCCGGCAACGTGTCAAGCGCAGCCAGGACACTGCGAAACTGTGTGGTTTTCCCCACACCGGCATAGCCCTGAATGGCCACAAAACGGTCCGCGCTTTCAAGAATCAGCCGGCTGGCTGCCTGCTGGCCTGACGTCAGACCAGTCAGGAGAGCCGGGTCCACTGTTTCCATCAGCGGGCGTTGCGTGTTCTTTCCTTCTGCCATTGTCCGCAGAATGGCTTTTTCCTGCAGCCAGGTTTCAGCCGGCACATAACGACCGGCACTTCCGTCACCCGGCACGGACAGGATTTCTCCGCGCTGAACCAGTTCTGCAAATGTGTGGTGAATACCGTATGGTGTCACTGACGGATGCGCTTTCAGTGCCTCCAGTACCACATCCTGACGGGAAAAGACCACACTGCTGCCCTGTGCCAGCGTTATGGCCTGACGTACTGCTTTTTCAGTCACCGGCATCACACTGTCCCGGGCCTGCCGCATGGCTGTATCCAGCGGCTTACCCTCCGGACTGACCTGCTCCCGGGCCTGCCGGTAAAGTGGAGAACGGGCAAGACGCGCATGTGCGTCTTCTTCTGACAGTGACGTATAAATTTGCACCCGGTCACCACTGGTGGCCAGTGTGTTCAGCGTCTGTGCCTGCGTGTCACGGGCAGAGACGGCAGCCAGAACAACGCCCTGTTCGCTCACCGTTTTTCCGGGCGTGGTCACGTATCCCTGACTGATTTTCAGTCCGTCTGCAACCGGAAGGCGATGCCGGCGCTCCCCCTGCCGGACCGTCAGCGTCCGGTCTGTGATGCGTTCAACCGTGACACTGTCACCTGCACGCAGTTTTCCGTGACTGCCGAGCAGCATCAGCTTTTCACCTTCAGCCACCGGAAGCGTTCCGGGCTGATACAGTCGCCAGCTGCTGTCCATGTCCCGGACCTTTATCAGCTGACTTCTGCCTTTCTCATCCGTCAGCGTCAGTGTACGACTGCGGGCCGTCACCCGGTCAATGGTGTAACGCTCAGACTTCCGGCGCTCTGCATCATACCGTTCCAGTATCTGTCCTTCCCGGTAGCTGTCCGTCAGTCTGCGGTTTTTACTGTCAAGAAACACCGGCGTCAGCGTGGATATCGTTACCTCCCTGTCGCCCAGCGCTCCGGTCGCTTTCAGTGACTGACGGATGGCCTCTGTCAGCGCCCGCTGCTCGCGACCGGGAGCCTGTGCCACCACACTCTCACCCTGTGCATGCAGAACGGCATAATCCAGGGCCAGCTGTTCATAACGCTGCCGGCGGTCACCATGACTTATCACCGACACACTGACGCCCCTGTCCGTTCCCCCCTGAAACCGCACCACACCGGCATCTTCCAGCGTGGCCAGCGCATTTCCGGTGCCCTTACGACCACCACCGTCCATCAGCACCACCTGCACATTGTTACGCAACGCCTGGTCAAGCAGCGTGACAGTCTCCTTAACAGACAGTTTTTCCGCGCCGGCAATCACCAGCGTGCTGTCATGCTTCAGCCCTTCCCCGGTCAGCAAATCCTTCCCGCTCACTTTTCCGTTCAGCCCCTGCTGCTCTGCCAGAAAAGCGGTCATCTTCCTGTCCGGTGCCATCACCTGCACCTGCCGTCCCTGACCTTCTGCCATCGCCACAACAGCCTGTATCTGCTCCCGCTGTGTCGCCATTCCCCGCCCGGTGCTGATAATGGCCACCGCAGGCAGTGTGTCAGCCAGAATCGCCGCCGCGCCCTGCAGGGGCATTTCAGGTCGCATGGTCACCATTACCCGGGTTTCGCGCATCGTCTGCTGCGCCAGCTGCTGCACACTCAGCTCATCGAGCAGATGAATGGAGGAGGTGAAAAGCCCCTTTTCCTTATCAAGTGGTACCAGTTCACCACTGCGGATGGCCTGCTCAATGCCGGCACGGGCCAGGGCAATGCTGCCCGGTTCAGCCTCCACCAGTGCCAGCGTCCTGCTCAGGACATCGGAGTAAGTAAACTGCGCCCTGCGGTCGCTCAGCAGGGAAATGGCCTGTGACACAGCATCCCGCATCACTGACGGTACGGTTGCGCCTTCACGCTGGCCAGAAGTGGATGAAGACGATGTCTCCCGCTGAGAATACCCTCCGGCTTCTCCTGACAAAACGGCCTTTTCAGGTTCAGAAACAGAACGGGCAGACTGCTGCAGGGCTTCCCGTTCTGCCGCTTTCTCCCGCAATGCCCGGTAACTGAATCCTGTCCGGTCAATACGCTCATGCCACTCTGTCAGCAACTCTTCTCTGTCCGGCTCTTTCTGTTTGGCACGACGGGTATCCAGCGCAGCCACACTGCGGGATTTAGCCGATGCATCATCCCCGACCGCTTCCCGGATTTGCTGACTGCGGGTTGAGAAAATATCGACCGGAACACCTTTAATCTCCCACAGACCATTTTTCCCGGTATCCACCGTCTCATAGCCCATCGCCTCAACCTGACGGCGCAATAAATTCAGTTGTATCTGCCCCAGAGCTAACTGGTTCGCATAAACAGCTTCAATAAATCCGTCTTTCCTGACCGTACCGCTTGCCAGCGTTCGCCAGCCACTTTCCGTTGGTGTCATATTCAGGAACAATGCATGGGTATGAAGTTGCGGATCCAGATTCCGTGAAGTGTCATGATTAAATGTGGCAATAACCGCTTTCTGTGTCAGTTGTGTCTCTGTCTCTCCCTCTTTCATTACCCGACTGGAAACCAGCGATTCAACTTCTTTTAGCGTTTCACTTACTGCCCTGTTCCAGGCCTCCAGTAAACGATTCTCACCATACAGCGCAATCAGTACAGACACACTTTTGGGGGCAGAAAATGTCAGATCATAACCACTGCGATGCACATTAATGCCGCCTTCCATTCTCTCCAGACTGACGCCGTTGGGCAGACGTCCGGCAATCAGTTCATCCAGCCGGAAAGCATCCACCGGTCCTTCCAGTTGCAGCAATTTTGCCCCTTCCCCTAACCACCGGGACTGCATGCTGCCCAGAAAATAGTAGTTATCCTGCGATGTGTAATAGCCTGCGCCACCACCGGCAATGGGTGCAATACTCAGCATTACCAGGTTACCTCGCGGTCATCATCCTGTTCACGCGCTCCATGCGTCTGGTGACTCACCAGATTGCGTTCATCCTGTCGCATTGCTTCCTGTGCCTGGCCTGAATCTCTGCAGAGCTCTTCATACCGCTCATCGCCCGGATACAGGATTTCCCCGGTTTCTTTGTCCACAATTTCAGTCAGCTCTGCCACAGGCGCCTTTTCTTCCACAGGATTGCTCTCACCTGTTCCGTCCGTCGCCGCAGCCGCTGCCTCCTGAGTCACTGCCGTAGCCAGTACCGGATTGTTAAGTGATTCTGCCTGTCCGGCCTGAGACGCCGTTTTGTTCTGTTCATCATCTTTTCTGACCTCACCCTGCTCCAGCCGGGCCAACAGCGCCGTAATATCGCCATCTTCCTCTTCGCGACGGCTGATTTCAGATTCAATCTCCGGATCAAGGCTGTCGTTGATTTCCCGCATCTGCAGATCCTCTGCACAGTCCTTTATCTTTTCGTAACGCATACTCATACGAACAGCCGGATAATCACCGGGAAACGTGACATAGCAGCTGAGATTGGGCAGTTTCTGGATATCGGTGTAGTTCACCAGATAGCGGTCTTCTTCCACCTTGCTGAAGGAGACACCGTCACGCACGGTATCCGCACCATAGCTGTACTGCTCACTGAAAACTTTATCTCGACGCTGGCCAATCTCACGCTGCACCCATTCCGCTTCTGTGCTGGATGGTGAGCGGAAAAAGAAACGGGTATTCACCAGCCCCAGCATGGCGTCAGCCGTCTCTTTTCCGTAAGTGAAATCCATCTGGGCTTTGGCCTGAAACCCCAGCACAAAGCACCCACCAAACCGTCGTGCCTCCGCCAGCACGCCCGGTAGTTCCGGCAGTTTGTTCAGTGAAGGCAGCTCATCGTAGATAAACCAGACTCTGCGGTGCAGATTTTCTCCCATTCCCAGCAGACAGTTAGCCGCCTGCGCCAGCCACATGGAAATCAGTGGTTTCAGTGACTCATGCTGACGGGCATTACTGGTCACCCACAACCAGCCGTGTTGCTTAATCTGTGGATCGTTGACAGCACTCATCCACTCCCGGATGGTAAACGGACGACGTCCGGTGCGTTCAATGCCCTGCAGATAACGCAATGCCTTGACATAGTTGGTCAGCACACTGCGGATGGAGATGGCGGTCTTTTCCACCTTCTCTTCCACCAGGTTACTGGCCTCCGTACCGGCCAGATAGTCGCGCAGAGCCTTCAGATCAATGGCAAGCAGCGTGCGCAACAACGCGTTGTAGGAGTGGATACCTTTCTTTTTCTGACGATATGACACCGCAGAAAAAATGGTACGGGCGGAACTCTGCCAGAAGGGGTCTTCTTTTGTGCCCATCGGAATCAGCGTGCTTGCTGCACTGTCAAAATCCGGAATGGACTCAAACTCACGGAACATATCCCAGTACGCACAGCGGCGATCAAGCGCATTAAGCAGGGTGTCATCCCGTTCATTAAAGTGCTTTTTAATCAGGGAACAGCCTTTATCGTAAATAATGGCCATATCGCCGCGTGCCCGGATTTGCTTCAGCAGCTTGTTGATGGTGTTGGACTTACCCGATCCCGGCGTGCCGTACATCATCAGATACTGCACTTCGCCATTTAATATCAGCGGAAGCTGATCGATACAGATAGAGGAAGCCTGCCCACGGCGATGCATCTCCCGGGCCACAGCTTTCACATCATCAGTCAGCTCACGGCCCCCCATGCGCTCATCCTGTGCCTGTTTTTCCCCCAGACGACGCAGAAAACGGAAAATCAGAAAGGCCAGCACGCCAACAGCCACAGAGGCCCAGAACAGGGCCAGATACAGCTCCTGGAGGAACATATTGCCGGCCCAGACCATATAATCGTCTTTCAGAATCTGCTCCGACGTTGCGTGCAGCACCTGTCCGTTCCAGGGAATGTCATAAACCGGAGGAACCCGGTACAGCGCCTTTTCTCCACGGGCAGTAAGTGACAACCACCAGTACAGCCCGCCATTACGGATAGTTTCCCAGGGCAGACGCAACCAGAAAAATAACGGCAAAAAGATAACGAAAAACCAGATCAGCCAGAATGAAACACGTTTGTTTACCTGCATGAACATATTCAGCATATAGCTGAATACCTGCCCACCCTGCGTAATATGCTTGGTTGAACTCATAGGGACGCCCGATTGTTAAAGAACAAAAACGATGAAAAGCCTGTTAATTATTAAACGGGATATACCATTGACATATCCCATATCACACCTCACTATGGATATACATCACGTATATCCATAGCGAGGTGCCTCATGGAAACAACCGTATTTCTCAGTAACCGGAGTCAGGCTGTCAGGCTGCCGAAGGCTGTAGCCCTGCCTGAAGACGTAAAAAAAGTCGACGTTATTGCTGTTGGCCGTACCCGGATCATTACCCCGGCAGGAGAGTCCTGGGACAGCTGGTTCGATGGCGACAGTGTCAGCGCAGATTTCATGAATGACAGGGAACAACCCGCCGCACAGGAAAGGGACGTATTCTGATGCTGAAATTCATGCTGGATACCAATATCTGTATTTTCACCATCAAAAATAAACCAGCGCATATCCGGGAGCGTTTCAATCTGAATACAGGGCGAATGTGCATCAGCTCAGTGACCGTGATGGAACTGGTATACGGTGCTGAAAAAAGTCAGTTTCCGGAGCGGAATCTCGCGATTATCGAAGGATTTATTTCGCGTCTTGACGTACTGGATTATGACTGCGCTGCTGCCACACATACCGGTCAGATCCGTGCTGAGCTCGCCCGTCAGGGACGTCCGGTGGGACCATTTGACCAGATGATTGCCGGTCATGCCCGCAGCCGGGGACTCATTGTGGTCACAAACAATACCCGGGAGTTTGAACGTATCGCCGGCCTTCGTCTGGAAGACTGGTGTTAATCCTCACTTCCGGTTCAGACACACCTGAGAATACCGTCAGCCACTTCTCTGGCCTGTTTGACAGAACGAGGCCGGTGCAACGGAATACCGGCCTGAATGACAACCAGATTAAATAACGCATCCCGGCGCTGACGTTCCGGGCGCAGATGAGAGCGATCATCCAGTTCGATAATAGCCCTGACGGTAAAATCCCGCTGATCCACAACCACATAGTCACAGTGCCATTGCGAAATCTGCCGGAATAACCTTCTGTTCTCTGCCTCAGAAAACCCGGGGCAAACCTGAACCACATCAACCAGACGGACCTGCGCCATCACCAGCAAAGGGTATCCTGCGAGCGCACGGCAGAGTTCACGAAAAAATTCACGTTCGCGCGCAGTCATAAAATGCTTTGACTGATAACAACGATGTTTTTTTAAAAGCCGGTCAATGTATTTCTGATTTCCGGTATATTTTTTCGTTCTTCCGGGAAGGATCAGGATAAGCAGTATTACTGCCAGAAAAACAACATACTCCATTTATTATCAGTCTCCATTCATATTCCACGTATATCCCTCTCCCCGGAAAATATGCCCTCCGGCACGATAGCCGCAGTTCATCATGTGCAATGCTCTTTCAATTAAGCCAATGACAAACTGAATATCTTTTCCGCTTTTATACTGAATCTGCAGACACAGGTGCTGATGTGTTTCCGGGGCGCCAGATTCTTTTGGTCGAAAAAAATATCCGCCTTCCGGGCTGATTCTTCCTGAAAGTATTTTGCCGGATTTTTCATCCAGGCAGGCAGAATGCAATGCCCAGGTCACATTATCTTCCTGAATCCCGTCAATACGGCTTATTCCCGGCATCCAGACCAGCTGTTGCCCATGCTGACGAATGATATCCCCGATCTGCTGACAAAGCTGTAACAATGGTAACGTATCCGGAGCCACAACAACGAGAGTAAGAAGATGGTACTCTTTTCGCGTTGAAAGACACGCAGAATAGTCATAACACTCAACAGCGTGATTTTCTTTATTTCTCCGAAAAAAGAACCAGACAATCATCATTACCAGAATAAAAAAAACATAAAACAGCCATTACACCAATATTATCATTAATAAAATCGACAAGGTTATATGCGGGTTTATTGACATATTGTATGCGCGAGGCTTGCATTGGCACTTCATGAATATGTTCTGGCGGCGCAACAAATTTATCTTCTACCGGTGTAGCCATAGAAACTCCATTATGTGAACAGGTCAGACACTGCGAAAAGAGAAATTATTTTTTCGCTGTTGAATAAGATTTTTATGGAATGTCAGTAAAGGCATTCCCGCTGGCGGATTCAGCGGGAATCAGAAAAATTACAGAATATTGGCAATAGATTTTGCTAACTGATCTTCAAGAACCGGTTTGGCTTCTTCAAATTTCAGGTTAACTTTGTTGGCACTGGACACAATACGCGTCTGATATTTATGCTGGTTACCGGTTTCACTGCTGGTCTGCACTTTATAACCCGACGTTCCCTGCTTCAGCGCAGCCACATTGTCAGTCGTCACCTGCACGGAGGTGCGCTCTGCGATCTGCACATCAGTCACCATGGTGTAGTTGATATCTTCCACCATCGCATCAGCCGCCATTCCCACAAGGCCGGCAGCCAGTCCCACCCCCAGCGTGGCACCGGCAGAGTTGGAGTTATAGGCTGTAATGCCTGCTCCTAACGCCGCAGCCTGAACAGCGCCCTGGTATCCCTGACTCAGGAAGCCCTGTGCTTCCCGCAAATCCATTTTATCGGCTTTCAGCACATTCGCCTGAATCCAGTAATGCGCGTCGGCAGGATTATTCACGATACGATAGCCTTTAGCCTGTACCTGGCTGTTAATTTTTCCCTGAAGGCCACTCATATCCTTATCGGAGGTATTTTTGATTTGCAGATAAACAGTGCGTTCTGTGGAGGGTTCAAGCCAGATGGTTTCACTCATCTGGGTTTTGACTTCCAGATTACGCTTTTTAATTGCGGTGCTCATCGCACCACAGCCAGACAGGAGAAACGCCCCCAGAACAACCGCAGCGATAAAGTTATTTTTACGATTTAATAACATAGATTTATCCTTAAACGAAAAACAATTGCTGATAACACCTCTGGATTATCGCATTAATCGTACCTGTATTTTTACCAACGGTCATCCCAGCGATGATTATTCATTCCCCAGGCATTCCCACCCACATCAATTGTATCATCTAACATGAGAAGTCCAGTTGCCGGGTTAACTTCATTACTACTGGAACAACACACATCGTCTTTTGATCGGCTCTCTCCAGGCAGATTAACATAAACAAATCGGACAAAATCGTCAGGATATAGTTTTCTCACTTTATAAGAAAAAACACATGTAAAAATTGCCCCCAATAAAGCAAACACCGCCCCCGAGAAAAGGACAAATTGCTGTTCAAATCCAACAGCAACAGCGATAATGATCAGGGCCACTCTGCTGGCATACAATACACATCGTTTTTTCAGTTGTTCTGATTTTGAAATAATATCCGTTTCAGGTGCTATTTTCATAAGAACATACTGAGTGGAAGATATTTCCCACAGCACAACAATTGTAATAATTGCAGAGAAAAAGTGCACAACCAGAAAACATACTAATAGCCCCATAGCACTTTCACCGTAAACCAGAGCTGCACAGAACGTCATAAAAAATGATACTGAAATACAACATGCTGTTATCTGCACACCAGATTTACAACCAGGCCACATACGTAGCCTGTCATCTTTCCAGTTAAACGTTTTTAATTTTTCAGTTAATTGTCCTGGCATAACTCTCTCTTCTTTTATTTGTCCTTCCACTTTGCAGCATCCCTCAGACGTTGCATATTCTCTTCATCTTTATCTGAATTCCAGGCACCTGATGGCGACAACGGCCAGGGCTTCTGCTTTTCTTTCTCCTGCGCCAGAGCCTCACCGAAAGTCTTTTCACTCTCCTTATGCTGCCCCGCAAGCGTGTTCCGTTGTGTCTTCAGTTCCTGCTGAGATGATGCCATTTCCTGCTCATTTTTCAGCACCTGCGCTTCCACAGTCTGACGGGTATCACGTACCTGTTTCTGGATCTGCTCTGCACCCTGAACCGATGCGCCGGAAGCCCGTTGCTGCATGTCAGCAAAATTCTCTGCATACGCTCGCTTCAGGTCACTCTGCATATCCACGGTTGGCCCGACGCTGCCCATACCTTCTGAAGCCCGCAACCGGTTTTCCCTGAATTCCTGCTCCAGCTGGGGTTTCAGTTTCTCATCCACAAATGCCTGTGCCAGTTGTTCCCGCTCCGCCCGCAGTGACGGATTTCCGGCATCGGTCAGCACGGTCGTGGCACGTCCCGGAGCAGACTGATGCACATAGTTAACAAACTCCTGACTGTAGTTGCTGTTAATACTTGCACTGTTGTTTTCCGCATAACTGGCCATCTGAGCATATTCATGGCTGCGGTTAAGTGCATCATTATACTGCTTAATCTGGCTCTGCAAATCGCTCAGGTTGCTGGCCAGCTGCTCAGACAGGGACGAAGAGGCATTGTCAGTATGACTGCTGTTATCCGTCGTGCGATGGTTATTAATGACATCCATGGCATCACGCACATCTTTTGTTTCCTGCGCTGTCAGGCTACGGTCATGCCCTGTTTTTGAGCTGATATCTGAATTAATACCATGCGATGACCGATCCGAACCTTTATAGCTAATGTCGGTATACAGCTTTCCACTGGCACTGGCCCCGGTTGTTAACTCAACAGCTTTTCCGAGAATATTTTTCCTGGTATCAATACCGACTTCGCCATGCCCACCGGCAGTAAAATCACCACTCTGTGATTTATTCAGTACCTCCGTAACCGCTTCAGACGTACTGATACCGGCACGTTTTGCCAGTGAATCAGCCACGCTGTTCAGTTTGTTGATGGCCTGCGTCAGTGTGGTGGCCCGGCTGCTGTCCGCACCGCTTACCACCGTATCGCTGTTGCCCCGCTGCTGCGCCCACTGCGTCAGCTGGCTGCCGACCAACTGGCTGCCATGACTGATGCTGTTACTGAGACTCTGCACCTGGCTTTCCGCTTCACGTTGTTGCGCCTGATAGCTGCTGCTGAGCATGCGCCCAAACTGGATATCCGTCGCCAGACTGGAAATTGCCGATTTACCATCATGCAGAATGCCCCCGCCTGCTGTTTTTGTTGTTGTCGCACCGCTGGCATGCTGGGTCAGCATCTGACCGTCGCGCACAGACTGGTTGGTGTCCCATTTAAAACCGGAGACATTCTCCATCTGCATGTTGTTAAACGCCCACGTACCGTCTGCAGCCTGAGAGGCAGCAGACGAGGCTGTGCTGTTAATGGATGAGCCCAGATAGTTCCCCGCCTGTGAAACCACACGCCACAGACCAAACACTAGGCCGGCAGCAATAAACGGAATCGAATTTGACAGCCAGGCCGCCATCAGCCCGATATCACTGTGAGTCTGCTGGATGGTGTTCAAGTTCGACAGGGAGAAATTCATCCCCTTCGTTTCGCCTTTCAGATAAAACGCCATCGCGTAGTTCAGAATGGCATACAGTGGTGGCCAGCTCTGCAGATAAACAAGGGAGAACACATAGCCTTTCAGCACCGGCAATGTCAGACCGTGAATGGTGGCCAGCAGAATGATTATCGGAAACATCCCGACCAGCATGGCCATCAGGACAGTATGCATCACCGGCACAAATGTGGCCGCCAGCCCGCCGGATGCTGCCCAGCTGAGGCGCATTTTGCTGTTCGATGACTGGTCAGCCATATTCACCAGGCTGGCGACGTTGCCGCTGGCAGCCGTATGGGTGGTGATACCCTGTTTTATAGCATTCATCACCACATTCTGGCGCAGGATTTCACTGGCATCCCGTCCGCCCTGATAGTAGAAGCCATAGCTGTCCGCCATCATCATCCCGAACAGCGTATCGGCGCCGGGACGGGGGCCAATGAAGCGGTTAACATAATAATCCCAGGTCTTTCCGCCCTTTGTCGTATCCACTTTCAGTTCACGCTTCAGCACGTTGTTGGCCAGCGCCTCGCAGGTCTGGAATCCTGCCTGTGCCAGGCTGTTGCCGCGAGGAACAATCACGCCACGCAGCGGGCTGGGTTTGCGGAAGATGATTTCATAAGGGTCAGATGACTGCATCAATTCAGCCATGCTGTATTTGTGTGTCAGCATAATATCGCCGATAACACACTGCTGCACATACTCCTTCAGCAACGTCGCCAGGTCACTGTTCTGCGCCACCACATCCGTGGTGTTGGCCATCAGGGTGGCACCAAACAACATACCGGTTTTGCTGTATGCCACGGAATCCGGCGTATGGAACACGGAGTCATAAATTTTCGTCAGAGAGCCACCAATACTGGTGATAAACCGGAACGGCACCGACAGCCCGGTCGGCACATTATCCACCCGCAGCACCAGTGTGGGATTCGTCATATCAATGATATGCACGGTACGTTTCGGAATAACCAGCACACTGGTTATCAGAATGAACACTGCAATAAACTTCAGCACCTCCTTCGGGTCATGCCCCCGGATATAGACAAAGAAGAGCGCCATCGCGGAGAAGAATCCCACAATATGAAACAGGGAGTCCCATGTGGATGTGCCGATAAGCGTGGCCACGCCATTAAATGCCGCCTGAAAGAACTCACCGCCACTCATGACATAAACAGTATCCACCATGCTCATCAGTTGCCTCCTGTTGTCAGCTGGGCAGAAGAGACTGATGTATAGTTCAGGTTTTGCTCATAACGGCTCATCAGTTGCGTGGATACCTGCTGACGCAGATAGCCCATACGCTGCTCCAGCTCCATCAGCGTGTTCGCTTTCACATCCACCTGAGCCTGCAGCCCTTCCAGCTGACGGGAGGCTTCAGAGAAGTTTTCCCGTAACATCTTCATCTGCTCTTCCGGGAAGTTTTTACTGCCGGCCTGCACACGAGCCTGGCTGAGTAACTCGTTCAGGTACTGCAGCAGAATGTCATAGGCAATGTAATCGGAAAGTGACGGGTAGAAGGTGGAGATATTCAGCATCTGCGGGTCCACCAGGTAACGCAGAATGGGGACACTGGTACTTTCAATAAAGCCTTTTTCCTGACTGGTCAGCGGGTCATCACTGACCAGTTTGCCAGAAATATCCTTTATCATAGTCTGTACACGTTTATTCAGGCTGTTGTTCTCACTGACCGTCACATTACGGGTGTTTGTTCTGACACAATCTCCTGAAGATACACAACCAAAAATTGATGCCTGCCCGCCATACATCAATGCCTTTATCAGCCCCTGATGGTTAGCCTGTGGACCGATAAACTGAATTTCGCCTTTATCATCAAAAATCAGTGTCCCGGTGATGTTCATCACCAGTTCCATCAGCTCGGTGTTTCCCTTCATCATGTCGTTCTTCTGCAGGATATCCCACATCAGATTCCGGTTTTTCATCACCAGATCTTTCATGTTCTCCGGCGCTTTATCCAGCACCTTGTTCATCTGACCACCCACGGTGCAACCCTGTCGTGATGCTGCCCAGTCTGAGAACATGTTGGTTTCACCGGCAATGTCCTGGCAGATTTTCTGTGACTGTACGGTGTTCTTCGGCCACAGGCCGCCGATGATGCCCTGCGCGGCCTGACAGGAGGAGACATTCATGTTATTGAGGTCGCTGGCCAGCTTCTGCATAAAATCCTTAACCTGTTTCATCCCCGGTACGGCAGTCTGCAGAGCCAGGTCAAAAAAGTATCCCACAGCGTTCCCCATCAGCTGCTTCACAAAACGCTCAATCTGTTCGCTGTTGATAAAGGAAAAGGAGCCCAGATAAGCATCAATACCACCACAACCGGCGGTAATATGCGGCGGGGTGAAGGACGCTATCTGCAGGTTATTCACCTGATTGCGTAAGAACAGATTGCCGCCGGTGGCATAGCCTGCCGCCTGCCCCTGCCAGACAGCTGCGCGGGTGGCATTCCCCTCGAAGCCCAACTTGTTGAAGAATTTTTTCAGGTCGTTATTAACATCTGCAGATGCCATAAAAGAAATGCCTGTCAGCGTGGCCCCCATTAGTGCTGCCAGTAAATGCCGCCGAATACGATAACCTTTTCTGGCAGATATAAAATAATAAAAATGTTGCATATAATGCCCCTGTAAAGCTCACGATATTAATAACGAGATACAGCCGGTCATGAAATCATTTATTATAAAAATCACAGAACATCTTCAAAACGAAACCACTCAGGATGGTCTGCGAAATATATTCAGAGATATATTAACCGGCACAACATTAATGTCTATTCTGGCAGCATCCGCCGCATGGTTACTCAAGGAATTCAATATGCTGGCATGGCTGACATTGCCACTAACACTCCTTCTGTTATTTCTGATATTTTTTTGGGGACACTACTCTATTCAGACAACTGTCAATAAAACCATGCCATCAAAAAGTAAAATGAGTTCCCTGTGTGTTATGCTTTTTGTTTCAGCCTTTCAGCTCAGTATTCTTTTCAGTATCATCCGGATAATCAGCGGTCAGTAATATCCGCTCATAAAAAACCATCCAACTGCGGTCAGAGGAACCTGTATCCAGAACTGAGGAAACACGTAAAGAAATTTATCATCCAGTTTCTCGTCCTGAATATCTCTCTGTATCAGACCGGCCAGATAACAGGAAAGGTACTGGATAACGAACAGCGCTCCTGCCAGTGCCGGCAGAGACCACTGCCACGCCTGTACCAGTAACATACCCGCACACTGCAGAACGACTGAAACAACCACACAACACCAGAGCACCCGTCTGCTGATTTGATTGTGCGGTAAAATACTGCTGAAAAAAGCAACCCCCATACAGATAAATGCGCACAGAAAAAGAAAAATCATCATAAACAAATATCTGAATGGCAGTGCTGTAATACGCTCCCATAAAAACACAAAAGCCAGATAATCCCTGCATATAATGTAAATGCCACCAACAAGACTGATTGCTAACACCATATACGCCATACAATATTGTGGTTTTCTGAAACTCATGCGCCACTCCATTCAGAATAAAGTTTCACCGGTAACGGCAGGCAATGTTTAATTCAGGCAGTGAGATGTATTTTTATGCTCCTGCGGAATATTTATTTTTGTTTTTTTCATTATTGCAAATCCCAGTGCCTCATTAATGCGCTGCCTGAGAGTCTGCTCATCCACAATGCCACACAGCAACGGTAGGGTAATGGTAAGGAATTAATTAAAACTGCCACGCTGCGGTATTACCGGCTGGCGTGCTGTTTTGCCCTCAATTTTCTGAAGATACGACAAATCCCTTCATACGTAATATCCAGTAACTGTCCCGCGACACCTGTCACAATAGCACCGCAACCAAGTGCATAGAAAGTCCAGGGAATAAGGTACATCACCAGATTGATGAGAGGTTTCAGTGTTGCATATTCCCCGATAATAACAGGGTCAGTAGCCATGCCAGCAATCCCTGTATCGCCGGTATGCTGCCCATATATTGCCGCAAACATTCCCTGCCATAACCAGTTACTTATCCAGCCAGCGATCAGAAACATGGCTCCACATATTATCAACACGATACATAGCTTTTCCGTGAATATCCGGATCTGCATATCCTTCTTTTTTTCACTCATGGCTCTCATTTTTCACCTTCTGTTTTACTCTTTACTCCCGTTCCGGCAGCATTCGCAAATCCCAGCGCCTCATCAATACGCTGCCTGAGCGTCCGCTCATCCACAATGCCATACAGCAACGGCAGTGTTTTCAGGGTGTTCACTTCCACCAGGAACGCTGCCGGCGTCACCGGTCGCATATTGCTCCACATATCACGAATCACAGCTTCTGTTGCCGGAATGGCATCCGGAAAAGACGCATCGCCCATACCGTCCAGGGTATACGGGAAAACATCCAGCCCCATCTGTGCGGTCACGCGCTTCAGTAACGGGTCAAACTGCTGGCAGTAACCACAGCGTGACTGCATGAATAACACCAGTTTGTAGTTTTTCAGATTGACCACCTGGCCGTCCGGCAGACGGTAATCCCGGCGTTCAGGGACTGCAGGAGCCACAGGTGATGAAGAAGTGGCTGCCGTCTGCATCTGGCAGGCCTTACCCGGCGTTGTCTTGTGCGCTTCAAGCTGGCGCAACTCTTCCAGCGTGGACGCCTGTGCACCGGCAGCAATCAGCAACACGCCCGTCAGAACCTGCTTCCACATATCACTGTTCCCCTGTCGGTTCTGCGTGCCATTTCTTCCAGGCATGAACAGCAGCCAGCCCCAGACCGGATAATCCCAGCGTCGCCCCGATAACAAATATCGCCAGTGCATCACGAACCAGCGTCATCTGGTACAGGGCGTATGCCAGTTCATCGCTGACAGTCTCTGCAGGCAGGGACAGAAGACCGGCCAGATAAAACCAGATAACGGAGGCAACCATCAGCGCCATTCCCGGGTACATCAGCAGATTTTCAGTAAAACGTTCGCGTGTCATACATCTCTCCGTTTCGTTCACGACCGTGGCGCAAAATCTGTCGCCACGCTTAAAAAGCGTTTCATCAGGTCATCCTGCGTCATAAAGCCATAAGCCAGCGGCTGGTAACGCTCTGCCCCCGGTTCAACCAGGAAAAGTGCCGGCAGATGCGTCACGCCCAGCCGCTGAGCCTGCCCGCTGTCAGGACGCGTCTGCGGCAGCGCCTCGCTCCGGGCACCATCCATACTGACCGGAATCAGTGCAACGTTGTATTCATCAGAGAAACGCTGCACGACCTTTGCAAGCTCACCATCCAGCGCATCATTCCCCCGGTAAAAGAAGAACAGCCCGTACTGACTGGCCAGCTGACGAATGGCAGCCACCTGACGGTTCTGGTCAGCCTGCAGCTGCAGCGGAACTGTGCTGTTGTAGTGACTGTACTGCAGGTTGTAATCCAGCTCCGGATGCATCAGCAGGGATTTTGTGGCCACGGCACTGAAGCGACTGGCCTGACTGGTCCAGAAGTTCTGCATCTTCATGTAGGCCGTAAAATTCTCCACTGTCGGGTAGAGAATGGCGGTATTCAGCCGCTCCTCCGTCATTCGCTGAAGGACCTTCATCTGTGCTGTCGGGGGGAGAGAGGTCAGGGGAACAGTGGCCGGTGGCGGCGTTTCCTCCTCATCCTGTTTCTGAGGTTCGTTGTACCAGTGCCAGCCCACTATCGGTTCGTCCACATAGGTACGGACAGGTTCACGTTGCGCACCTGTCTGGCCGGATATCAGCAGCCCCGGCAAGGCAATAAGTAATAAAACGAGCGGTTTCATCTTACTGCCCCTTTCCTGCGGACTGCTGCAGCGCCGAAGCAACCTGTTCTTTCACGCGTTCGGCCAGTTCACTGTCTGACGGAATGGTGGTGCCGGCATTCAGGTCACTGTAGAAATTGCTGAAATCCATCCGGTCAAACCGCAGCGACTGCAGCTCTTCCACCGTGATGCCCCGGCAGTCAGGATGCTTTCCACTGCCAAAACCGATACCAAGCTGCCCTTTACGCCCCTGAGCCTGAACAATCTGCGCCAGCTTCGAATCAAACTGACAGTAGGCTTTCTTCTTCTGCAGGCACACACCCAGCGCCTTCTTCGAGCAGTATGTGCCAACATAAACGGTGAGCAGTTTCTCTTTGGCTTTCCCCAGCGCCTTTTCTTCACTGTCACAGTGCGCCAGGCCAATGCCCTGTCCCCAGCCGGAGTCCTTGCAGCAGTTATTAAATCCGGCAATGGCCATCCGGCACTCAACCGGTTTGCCGGTGAAGGCCCGGACGTTCACATCATTCATGGCAGCCACATCCTTTGCGGCCGCAGTCACCGCTGCCAGTGCAGAAACTGCCTTACCAAAACCATCAGACGTATTGTTTTCAATGGCATCACATTCACCGTTTGCACAAACCAGCTGACCACTGCATAGTTGAGCTTCACCGGTCACCTTTTTCTCGCAGGAGAAGGTCACTTCTTCCTGAAGACAGGCGCTGCCACTCTTTTCCTGGCAGTTCACGCGCGATACCGTACAGGCCGGATTCTTCATATACACATCACAGCTGCCGTTATCCGCCTCCTGCTTCAGATACGTGTCTTTCCAGGCCCAGCAGTCGCTGTATACTGTGTACTCTTTTCCCCCCATGTTGATAACACGATTTCCTCCTGCCTCCGTACACTGGCTTCCCTGCAGGACTTCTTCAGCCTTGTTAAACGGGCAGCTTTCCGTCCACTCCACGACAGGTTTCCAGGTTTCTGTTTTCACTTTCACCTGCAGGCGCAGTTTCATTGATGTATGTCTGCTGAATTTCAGGGAGCCAGAACCACTGCTGAGTTTCCGTGGATGCTGTGATGTGAATGGAACACCCGCAGTCAGTTTCGCCGGAACAAGCGTAAATGAGCCGGAGCCTGCACTCTTTGAAGACCAGTTCAGGCGATTTCCCAGCACTGAAATCGTCATGGAATACCCCCGACCGGGAAAACCGCTTTTTGGCCAGCTGTAAGTGGCACTGACAATCTCGCCACTGATGTGAGGTGTGATTGTGGCAACAATATTGCCATTAATCACCTGAGAGGGCTGGTTGTTCATCTCATATTCCACCCACTCCGTTCGCCAGCTTTCCTCATATTTTCCGCCAATATGAGCCTTACGGATGCAGGTCAGTTCCGCCGCCGGCGTTCGCTCACAGACATGCGACGTGATTTCGGTTTTACTGACATTCACGGTTTCACATTTGTCATACGCGCCATTCGTGACGATATCGGCTTTATCCTGGACATCAAAACCGCCGTTGATAAATGGCGCATCCATGGAAATGGGGTCTTTCGGGCGATTCATGATGACTTCTGACGTCAGTTTTCCCACTTCCGAATTATTCAGGGCGCTGGCACCTGCACTCTCGAGGCTGGCGGAGTTTGATGATGTCACTCCGCCGTAATGCGCCGATTCCGGCGGATTTTCGGTATAGCCGGGAATAACCTCTCCCGGATTAAAGTTATTCAGGACACCAGAACCACTGCCCTTCAGACTGTCGGCAAACTGTTTCCCTGAACCGTATTTATCACTGGCCTGCAATCCCGTTCCGAAGGTGGTCAGAACAGCCAGCACCATCACGATAACGCGCTTCATCATTCACTCTCCCTGAGAATCGCTTCAGCCACCGGAGCACATTCCCCTTCCTTCGCCACCCGCTCCAGCGCCGCTTTCAGGCGGATATTGCCGCGAATCAGGTCATACCGTTCACCACAGGTCACCACCAGTGCAGGCACGGATGTGATGCCGTATTTTGCAAACTGCATCGGGTCTATCTGAACACCGCCGGTATTTTTCTCCCGGGTAATACGGAATACGGCCTCTGCTGTTTTCCGGAAATCATTGTCGATGAGTCCGTTAACCAGTGCGGGGATACCCAGCGCCCTGGCCTCCGGCAGCATGCGAATCAGACCTTCTTCCGGTATGGAAAACGATAAAAAATACAGCGCACGTGGTGTTTTCTTACTGCGGGCGGATGCCTGCTGTGATTTTCGGGTCAGACGCTGTATCCACGCATCGTTATGTTTTCCGGGTGCTGGCTGCTGCAGAAACTCCGGTACAGTGGCCTGCCGGCGCAACATATCGCTCTGGTCACGCAGGGATTCAATAAAAGCCGCACTGTCCTGCGAAGCACAGACAATGCCGGGTGACAGCATGCAGGTCATCGCTATGCTGCAGACAGAGACAATCTTCCACACAGTAATACTCCTGATTAAAATTTACGGAAAAACAGTCAAACGCAGAGGGATATGATGTTATTCAGAAAGAAGTGCCTTTTTATGGCGCTGATATTCATTGCTGGCAGCGCCGGCGCCGGCTTTATTGCATTCAGAAATGCCGGAACAACAGAGCATCCTGTTCAGATAATGTCATCCGGGCCAGTTAAGCCTGACAACTCACTGCTGACACACCGGATAATCATGACAGACCAGCATTATGGTCTGACTTCCGATGCAGAAGTTCAGGCTGCTTTATCAAACTCTCAGTTTGTGCTTTCGGAAATAAAGAAACAGTGTTCATCAACCAGAAATACAGGGCAGTTTTTGCAGTGCGCCAACAACATTCTGGGCGAGCATTTTTCTTACCAGGAAACCGCCCTCGCCTCAGCGGGTTATTCGCGAAAGATTTCAGACTGTGACCTGAATGTTTATTTGTTACTTGATGCAGCAAAGTTACTGAACCGGCAAATAAATATTATTTATGCACCCGGACATGCGTTTATTGCTTACACCGACGAGAATGGTCTGCCGCAGTTCTGGGAAACCATTGAACCAGATAATCATGGACAGCCAGCAGAACTATGGACATCTGCGTATGCCAAAACGCTTCATCCTTTTTTCTACACAACACAACCTGAAAACAAGGTTGAGGATATATACCGTTTATTTATATTAAATAAACTACCTGAGAATGAGCGAACACGTCTGCTTTCCGTTCTGGATGAAACATTGCATGATAATCCACTCTATCTCAGTGCATATTATGGCAATAAGAAAGATATCAATCGGGAGGATGTAAATCACTTACTCTACCTGCTGCAAAAAGATACGTACTCCTTTGATAAAAAAATCATTGCAGCACGCTACTTTAATGCTAACAAGGACTATCAACGCGCAGAGTATCTGCTTAATGCAATTCCAAAACATCAGTGCACAGTGAAATGCCTTGAGGAAAAGGCAAAATATTCTATTAAACATAAAATATTTTACCACATTGCTAATAATAGCAATTACAAATCAGAACACGTTATTGAAGATGCAGCAGAATCAATCTGGGGTAATATCCTCATGTTGTTGGTTTCTGTTTCTATACTGATAATATCTCTCTGCAGAAAAGAAATAGCAGAAAAATACAATAACTATCACCGAAGAAGAATTCATCATTTTAAGAGATAATGACGCATTAACGAGTTCTTCTGCATTATCGAACAGGACATACGCTGAGTAATAACTAAAAAGCGTCGGCGCAAGGAGACGAGTGTGCATCCAGATAAGCATTCTCCAGCATATTCGCTCTCCCGGCCAGCCACTAAGCTGCCCCAGAGATGTAAGAGAAATGATTACACATGTTATGTAAGGCATCATAATAAACTGCACCCCCGTAAAATCCCCCATAATCTCCCCCTGCCCAAAAACACGAAACCGGGCAGGAGACTGGACCATAAAGAGATCGTATGCCCAGCAGGCTAATCCGACCACAAATCCCCAGGCTGTCAGCATATCCAGCCATTTCAGTATCGTTTTTACTGTCATTTTTCTACTCACAAAAACACGCAGTTACGTTTACGCCAGATCAGGTAGCCGTAGTTCTTTTTGGTATTGGGGGACGCATGACCGGCCTCCCAGGCCATCACCGTTCGCCCGAACGGGTGACAGGCTTTTGTATCCGGGTGCATATTAACCATCTGATAGCGAAAACGGTCTTTCGGCATAATCGGCGAGTAATATTCCTTGCAGACCTTCTGGTCCTCACCGATGCTGTTCAGGATCATCCCCTGACGGTGCAGTTTGAACGCCATACGCTCCGATAACAGCACCGACGACTGTTGTGGACTGAATTCATCAGAAATATTTCCGGTAAACGGGTACAGACTGCCGTGTGAACCGGCACACCAGAACAACGTATTGATGGGTTTCCCCTTCACCGTTTTAATCGCATCTGCGGCACAGGCGCCCTGTGCAATCGGGTTAGCCACCACCAGAGCTTCCGGTGAGAGAATTAACGACAGCGCATCATCATCCCAGGTTGGATCAAGTTCAGACAGATATCCAATATCCAGATCACCACGCTGCAGACAGGCAATCGACATGATGATATTCAGCCAGTATGTCAGCGGGTACTTGTACCAGTGCACATGATAAAAACCACCTGCCACAGGTCTGTCTTCTTGCCCTGCATTACCAGCACCGACTTTTCCGACCGGAATATTGAAGCCGCCCAGATTAACCATGCAGTACGGCGAACGGGTCACGTCCGTCAGCGCAAAAGGCTCCCAGTATCCGATCGCCATGCCGATGCGGTAACCAATCGGCACCAGAGGACAAATCTGCAGGGGCATGGACGGGTTATCCGTATCCGGTGCATCACCGTCAAAGACCGACACATCTCCGATGCTCATCGGAAAAATGCACTCCCAGCAGATATCGCTGATCGGGTTAACAAAATTCCCGTCACACATTTTATCCTTGTCTTCTGCCAGCACATTTCCGGCGCACAGCCCCAGCGCAATCAGAACGGCTGTCAGCGTCTTTCTTATCACGATTTTCCCTCCGGCATAGCTGCCGATGTGACAACCAGTGAACTCCCGTCCTGACGCACCACTGCCGGTATCCAGGTCAGCCCGAAGCGACGGCTCAGGGTGCCATCCTGATCAAAATAAATTCGCGTGTTCAGCGCCTTTGTGGCATCACGGATATTTCCCCCGACCAGTATCACCTTACGGTTCAGTTCTGCCGGTTGTTGCTTAAACCATGTCACCTGCCGTTCATCATCCGCATCCAGAAAATACAACGGACCGGCTAATGACACGGTATCCAGCGGGTTAATACGCTGTCCTTTACGGGCAAAAATGCGCCCGTTCTGATCTGCCATATCGGCTGTCACGCTCACTGTCGGATCAACACGGTGTGTGTGCGACCGGGTGTCTGTCTGTAGCCCCGCCACCGGCTTCGGACGCAGCGTGTTCTGCACCACCCGTTCCTTAAACTGCGTCTGCATCTCTGCCAGTTGCCCGCTGGCCTCCATGCTCTCCAGCCGTTGATGGATCAGGGAAAGCATGCTCTGCTCCTGCACCGGCCAGAGGTCACCCTGCACGCCCAGATCCTTCGCCGCCAGCGGCAGGCTTATCAGCAGCCCGCACCACATCCACTTCACTGCCACCTCCTGTAATGGCGGGCCTGAATCTCCTGTACCTCCTGGCACCCCACACATTTCCGCACACCCGGTATCAGCCGGCGACGTTCTGCCGGGACCGGCGCACCACAGTCATCGCAGAACAGGGCACTGATACCCGTTAGCTGCTGACGGATACGTTGTATGCGATCGGCTTCCAGCATCGCCTGATGAGACTGAAAACGTTCGATTTCATCTGCCATACTCACTTCCCTTCTGCCATACGTGCAGCCACTGACTGCTGAATCTCTGCCGTAATATCTTCTGCTCCACCCACAACGGCCGGCGCCACAATAATGACGGCCCGGTGATCGCGCTGATATGCCGTCAGACTGTCAGAGAGTGCGCGGTTAAAACGTGCAGTCAGTGCCTTTATCCGGGCTTCATCCAGTGCCTGCGCCGCAGCCTGTGACATAAAACTGTTCACGGTTCCGGCCATATCAAAACTGACCGTTTTTGGCTGGCACCACTCTGTCAGTAACAGGGAGACCGCCGCATTCAGCACCATCATGCCTGCCACCACACCAGCGACAGACTTCAGATAACGACGGCGGCGGGAGCATTTAGCGGGGGATTTTTCCGGTGTACCGGCAGAGGGAATCAGTGATTGTGTTTTATCCATTCCGTCAGTGTCTCCATTTCCTGCGGGAACTTACGCCAGGCCAGTTCTCCGATGATGTCGTGGATATCTTTACCGGCACGAAGCCCGGCTTCACGGTAGTCAAAATCCTCACCATCGGATGAGAACATGACGCGACTGATAGGGTCGAGCAGCAGACGGTGGAATGATGTCTGCCCCCCGTAACGCAACATAAAGGCACTGAAATGCGCCTCACGTGCCGCCGGAAAGCCCTCGATAACCTCCCGCTCAAAGCGGTTAAAGGCCTCCGGGTTATCCAGGCAGTATTTACGGAACGCATCACGGTTCTGGCGCAGGATGATTTTGAAGGAGGAGTTCGCCCAGGCGGCTTTGGCTGCACCACTGGCTTTCTGCCCGTCGAAGTCTTCAATCCCCTGTGTGATGGTGATGTAGGCACCGTTATATTTACGTGCCGTGCGGTAACCATTCTCAATAAAGTCCTCGGCCCGCTTGTTATCTTTCGACAGCAGTTTCCAGGCTTCATCAATCAGACAGACTTTTGGCTGCTGACGGTCAGAGAGATACATCCGTTGCTCGACATAAATCATCATCGAGAACATCACCGCAGCCAGCAGGTCAGGCTTGTCCTTCAGCTCCCCCATCTCCAGCACGGAGAACCGCACATTGTCATCCAGTGATGGTTTCTTACTGTTGAAGTACGCACCGTAAATTCCCCAGGAGCAGTACTTGTCCAGACCAACAATGATTTCTTCCATGCGCGCACGTACGGTGGTGGTATCACGGTATTCCGGTTGCTGAATAGCCTCCTGCATGAACTGCACAATATCGTCGATCAGCGCCTCATTCTCTTTACGCTCCCAGACCTCCTGCACCGCCTTCAGCAACAGCGACATAAAGGTGTCATCGCAGTCACCGGACGGGTTGGCCAGCACAACCAGCAGGTTACGGATACTCTCTGCGGACTCCGTAATATCAACAATGTTGGCAAAAGGGTTAAAACGCAGGTCAAGGGCATTCAGATACACCCCGCCCACATTACGGCAGAGCCCCTTGTAGGAGTCCCCCATATCAAACACCCATGCCCGGCCACCACTGTCCAGCACCTGCCGAATGATGCCCTGCATCAGGAATGACTTACCGCCCCCGGATGTACCGGAAACTGAGAGGTTGTTGTTATCCGTATCCAGCCCGGCATTACGGTCGAACAGATTCAGAAAGGAGAGCTGATTACGGTAAGACGGTATGGGCAGGCCCTGCCGGCAGACCTGGTTATCCGCCACCACCGGCAGAATATTGGCCACATTGCTGGCCCGCGCCCGCTGGATGGCATTGGAACGGCAGATATCACTCCACAGCCCTTCCGGCATCATGAACGGAAAGACAGAGAGATAATTGCGCAGCTGCATAAACTCCGGCATGTACATTGACAGCCCGTTACGCCGGAAGGTGTTCAGCACCGTCATCTCCGTTTCCAGCGCCACTTCATCCCTGTCTTCACAGAACAGCGTGACGTTGAAGTAAAAACGCGCCAGTGAATCCTGGTTGGTGCTGAGGGATTCACGCAGCCCGCCCCACTCTGCAGCCTGCTTTTTCACCGACGGCACAAACTTCGCAAAGGGGGAGTTGGCCTTTTTGTCCAGCTGGATAAATTTGCGGTTGGCCTCCCGCTGGGTACCGGCCTGCTCCTCCACTTCCAGCGCCAGCGTCATTACAAACGGGCAGGAAATGGTGCACAGCGGGTCCGTGACGTTGCTGATATTGTCTCCCATCTGCCACAGGGCATACGGTTTCTCGGGATTCTTTTCCAGCATGAAATTAAGAATGCGTGTACGCTCACGTTCGCCACCACGTTGTGACTGCAGGCTCTGTTCAATGCGATCCGGATGCAGCATCAGCCGCAGGGAACGGTCAATACATTCTGTATTCAGCGGCTCAAACTCCGCCACATCCCCGCCCGGGGGTTCAATATTGCCATGCCGGAAATTGGCCAGTTCACGCACCAGAGAAACCAGCCCGTGTTTATCCACCCGCGTCGACCACAGGCCGGCAGAAGCCAGACCAGCCACAACACGGTTGGCCACCTGGTTCAGCTCAGTTTTCTTCTGTTCCGTCAGGCTACTGACCTCTTCTGCATACGAAACAAACAGGCGGTAATGGCGCAGCGTCAGTGGATAACCTTTTTTATTGGCAAATTTTGTCAGGGCGGCCTGTTCATAATAGGCGCGGGTAATGGCATTGAATTCATCCGCCCGCTTCCCCTGCCAGCGAAAATCAGCCAGCCCACGCTCCAGCATCGGGCGCACACAGGGAGAACCAACCAGCATGAATGTCAGTGGGACTTTACGGGGGATCTTATCCCGTAAAAAATAATCCAGTGATTTACTGATGGCCTCATTAGCACCAGATAACGGTGCACACTCGAGGATAAACCCTGCCGTTCTGGCATTAACAAACAGCTCACTGTCCGGATCATACCGGCGGTACGGCAGCAGACTGGCGAAAGACGGATAATCCATTTCATCCAGGATTTGCTGCGCCTGCTGGCTGCCATCCGGCGTTTTCCAGCCACCCAGCAGCTGCGACAGTAATACCTGCCAGCCTTTTACCTCCCGCTGTTCAGGTTGTCTTTCCCTGCTCACCCTTTATCCCCCTGCTGATGTAACCAGCGCGACGGCGTGACCTCAAAAGCCACCAGTGACGGCTGATGCCATACATCCTGTTCATCGGTCCAGGCGGCAATCCACATCCGGGCCGTTGTTGCCTGTAACCGGACAGGCTCCTGCGCCGCACGCCGGGATTTCTGGCGCGTGCTGTCACCGTCAGGAATAATACGGCTCCCCGTCGCTGTGTTTCCTGATGCCCGGGATGATGCCGGTGAAACCACTGAATCCGGAACTCCCGCAGGTGTCTTTACGGCAAACGGGACGGTTCTGGTTAAGGGTTGTGAACCGGAAGCGGCAAGGCGGGGAAGTGAGGGCTGTTTTGTTGCTTCAGAACGTTCAGTGGCTGAGCGGGCTTTATTGTTCGCCTCATCCATTGTCATACAGCTGTTACTGGCTGTGGCATTGCAGTCAAATTCACTCTTCATTCCCGCACAACCACTCAGCAATAAAGCCAGTGCCACGGGTGTCAGATACAGAATCTTCATTTCTTTCTCCGTTACTTGGGCGTCTGTATGGCAGGCACCGTATCCCCGAGATTAAGTTCCTGCAGCATCTGCTGTGATACCTGAATACCGTTATCCACCACCGCTTTCGCCTGGCGTGCCGGCGTGGATGCCTTGTCCTCGTCCGTGTACTTCAGCTGAAAACCTTCCTGAAATACCACCGTCACTTCCGTTCCTGCCCCTACAGGGATGACCGGGTGATACTGCTCCGCCCGCTTGATGTAATAATCACTCAGCGTTTTACCGACCTGCGATGCCCCGCCACCCAGCGCACTGTTCATCACTGAACTGCCGGACACCGAGGCCACAGCCCCCGCTCCCGGTGTTTCCTGACCAATTTTGGCCACACCGCTGCCAATACCATCCACGGCACCGGCTGCAAATGCCCAGCCAATAATTTTGCCGTTACGCATGACCGGCTCACCTTTGATGCCGTTCTTCCCTTGAAAAGAAACATGGCCTTTAAAAGGCATATCAATCACATGCCCGTTTTTATGGCAGGAAAGACGATCGGTACGGATCAGCGCCCGCTCACTGGAGATATCGCCATAGGCCCCGGCAGTGACCATACAGCCTGTCAGATCATACGTTTTATCGTTGGGCATCCTGACCAGGCCGGTCAGGCGGAACTGCATCGGGGACGGGTCGCTGTTACCGGTGACGGAGGCATTGGCATCGGCCCCTTCAATAACAACCGCCGGCGCAAAGCTGGCTGACGGGATATAAGGCAGAGGTGGTTTATTGCTGACAGCAGATTTTTCACCATAATCCACGGTCATTGAGGACAGGCCTTTCTCAGGCTTTGGTGTCACCTGATACTGCGTGACCGGTGCCAGATTTACGTTCTCATTACCACTGCCCGGCGGGTAAAATGTGGTTGGAGGTGGAACAGCCGCGCCCGGGCCAAAAGAAGGTGCAGGTTGCCCGGCGGGTAATTCCGGTGCGCTGTTTTCTTTCATCGCCTCCTGTTCGGCCCGCAGGATAGCCAGCTCATTCTCCTGCTCTTCAATTTTGGCCCGGTAGTCCTGCTCCCGCTGCTCCATTTTCGCCAGACGGGACTCAAACGCTTTCAGCTTTTTTTCCGCCTCACTGGCAGTATGCTGGATATCTGCAACCGCCGCATCTGACACCTTTTTATCGAAGGTCTGTGAGACCACACCGGTCATATTGGGCGGCGGCGCTTTTTGCTGCTGTGTCTGCGCTGCTTTTCCTGCATGCTGCGCGGAAGACAGATACCAGGCGGCCCCACCCACTGCACTGATCCCCAGACCAATAAGCGCCATTCTGAGGTTTTGTTTACGACGAACCAGCTGATTGATATTAGCCATCCCGCGCCTCCGTCTGTCCGACCATCACCCAGACATCGGTGGTCGCTCCGGGTAACAGGGTTTCTGCACGGGGATAAATCACCACACTGCGCACACCCGGCGCACTGAACTGAGATTCAGATAACACTGCCGCATGTTGTTGCCTGTTACTTATCCGGTAGCGATATACCCGCAGAAGATCACCACTCCACATGCCGTCGGCCCGGGCAATCAGTCCGGCAGGCAGTGAGAACACCGGCGCGGCCACGACCGGAGAAAAGACGTATCCCGGGGGAATATCGCCTTTCATCAGCGTCCTCTGTACATCAACCAGCAACGCCACATAATCATGGCTGCGCTCCCAGGCGACAGCAGCCTGGTGGCGAACCGGCCGCTCACTTATCAGATGTACCACCCGCCCGTCCCGGGCCTGAGGCTGTCCTATAACGGAGACCACCAGGCCACCTTCGGTACGGATATAAAACGTGAAGGGCGCGGTTTTCTCCGTCATCAGGATCACCCCTCCATTTGCAAGACCTGTCTGCCCGTACTCTCCGGTATTCGTGAAGGTTCCCTGCGCACTGTCCACGCCCACAATACGATCGCCGGGAACAACCAGCAGGTTAGGCTGTGTGTTGCTCAGTGCAATACGGGCCTGTGCATCAGGCGAAACCGGAACCTGTACGGGTTTCTGTGCCACTGGTGCGGCCTGTACGTTACCAGCCAGACCGCACAGCAATGCAACCATACCCGGAAGTGTCCGCCATTTATTTCGTTGGTTTTTCTTTCTCATTCACCAGTTCCTTAAATGACCGGATAGTTGTCATCCCGTCCCTGTAACCCAGTTCCAGCCGGTATGCCTTTTCTTCCGGCAATGCTTCACGCCGTCCAATCCACGTCTTCAGCGTCCCCCTGAAATCCACCACCCCGGCATTCGGATACACATCAATCCCGGTCATATAAAACGCAGAGCTGGCATTGTTGGTAATGATCTGACTGGCTTCACCATCCAGAATCTCTTTCATCTGAGGGCGGGCTGTTGTATCGAAATAACGCAGCAGGGCCTGATGCTGGGCTTTTACCGATTCTGGCGTGACATTAAGTCGCAAGAACATCAACGACTCCGCCACCTGCTGCAGATAGCTGGCATCAGCCACATTACGGGACAGCGAAAACGGTTGATTAAAGAACATGGGGATATAGGTTTCTTTCTGCCCCCGCTCCAGATCTTCAATTCGTAACCAGGCAAGGACATTAGCGGCCAGACTCAGACCAAGAAAAAACAACAGGATGACAAATGTCAGGGATGTGAACTTCAGGGCTGAGCGATGTGCGCTCAGATCCATAAATCTCTCCTTATTTTAACCACAGTCGCCGGCATGACTCCGGCAGCACCTTAAACTGACTGTTCAGTCCTGGCAGATGCCAGTAACACATATTAAAAAGCCAGGATGTCCCCTTTCCCTTTTTGAAGTGGGTTAACGCAAACCAGAACAGAAGCCCGACAATCAAACCGGCCAGACTCTGGTTGAAGTAAATCCCGATACACGGAGGAGTCAGTCCAACGGTAGCCTCATCGAGAGGTATCCCGATGAGGCGTTTCTGTTCGGTCAGCGTCTGAGGGAAGATGTAACGTTCTTCCACATCATCACGCATACCTTCATCTCCCTGTGTGATGTCCGAAATCAGCCACCAACGATGGAGAAAATGACTTTGGTCACCACGATGAATACCGGGATCAACACAAAGGTTGCCGGGTTGTGGTTACGCAGATAGAGCATAAAGACCAGGAACACTTCGGCGATCATGAAGTAATAAATCATCGTGGAGTCCTGACCAAAAGTCGCTTCCACGTCTGCTTTACCGGCTGAGGCCAGGTCCGTTGCCTGTGCCATTCCCTGTGCAGCCAGCCAGAGTGCCAGGGGCGCAGCCACATATTTCACCAGGGCTTTGGCAGTTGATTTATTAACAACAGCCAAACAACGTGACAACAAACCCGGCTTACGTTTTTTCGCAGACGTTGCCATGACATTATTTAAAACTGTCATTTCAGCCATATAAATTCCTCTTTAACGGACAATAAAAAGTTATATGGGCGGAATTGCCCTCTGAATACCCGGGTGTGGATATTCAGAATGAAACTCCGGACTATTTTGGGCACGCTACCGCCCTCGGGTGCAAATCCGATCGTGACCGGGAAATACGGTCTGCAGGGCGCAAAAGTCCCTGCCCACAAATAACAGGGCATGACAAATGCAAAAGAAGCTCTTTCTCCGCAAAAGGCAAAAGAGTATTGCTGATATTTAAACTCCCGCTACGGAGAAAATGTGTAAATACAGTTTTAGAGAAAACAGAAAATCACTTGCCTTCTGGTAAAAGGATCTCCCAGTAACTGTTCTCTCCAAGAACAGGAACAGAATTCAAATGTTGAGTCAGACGTAATGTCGCTTCCAGGCTCTTTGAGCGTCCTGCTGCTTTTGCAGCAGCAACAAGTTTTTCATTAGTTTCTTTACGAAGAAGGAGCGTCAATGAGACAACACATCCATTTCTTTTTCTTTCTATCATAAAAAACCTCTCAGAATTCCTGAGAGGGATAATTCCATAATGTTTTTCAAATATCTAGTTACCCACGCGGTGCACAAAATTGACCTACATCAAATAAAGTTCAATTAAATACCCCCGTGTTAATAAAGATGGAGGAACAAATTTACTCCACTGATATTTCTTAGAAAGGGCCATATAATTATCATATCCACCAACAATCAAACTGGTATAAATAGAATTCATCGTATTAACAACATATCTCTCACTTCTTGAAAGATATTTCGCCATTTCTCTTTTCGACATACCTACGGACATTAACCATGCAACAACCTGCTCATGTTCAAATAATTCACAAAATGGATTTTTTTTGTGAAACCTGAACTCATCTATTTCTGGTGAAATTTCATTATTATCAATAGAACAAATAGAATGAATAATTTTTCTTTCAAACCCTATAAAAAAGAGATCATCTATTTTTACATATACACCACTTAAAAACGGTTTTAATGTTAATATAAATGGTTTAGCCACTCCATTTATATCCATTACAGAAAATAAGATTATTGTTTTTAAATCAGAGCAAACAGCCCTCTCGTAACGTTCAAGTCGTGAACCAAAGCAACTAACAGGTGTATTATTTTTGTTATATATTTCATTTAAATGAAGATTATTTTCAGCACCACAAAGGGATAAAAAACCCTCACTGCAATCTAAAAACTGACCATTGTGATTCTTAATGTACCAAATCCCACCAAACTGACGATGATAGTGGTAAAAATGTGAGGAAAGATCTTGAGATCCAGCAGGTAGATCAATAGAGTTGTGCTTAGCCATAACTAGTTCCTCCAAAGATGGCTAGATTGTGGTTAGCACTGGCAGTGGGATCGATACTCCCCTGTCAGTGCGACTCAGTTAAATTTTAAAAATAGTTAGACATTGCCAACTATTTTTTCAATGCAAATTTTATCAAACACTTTTTCCTGATTCAATATCCATCATTCTTTTTCAGGAAAAAACTCCTGCAACGATTCCTTTATTTCCTGCTTAAACTTCGAAATCATCTCATGATAGTTATGACGCGAATCCGACTTTATTTCTGTTAAATCAAACATACAATTAAGAATAGCCTGAGTGGTAAGGCGACTCTTCATACATTCTTCCAGAAGTCGCTTACGAAACAATTCCTCATCAGTTAACCCGCCATTTTTTTCCTCTTCCTGTTCACGCTTTTTTAATTGCTGTACAACGCGTAATCCTGTCTCCAGCAATTCGGAACAGACACTTGACATATTAACATCAGCCGGAGTGGCTCCTTCAGCCAGTCTTTCATCAACAAGCTGACGAATACCATCAAGTGTTTTTTGTTTCATATAAACGTTTTGTCTCGGCATTAAATATTTCCTGCTACAAAATTACAGTGCCTGATGCAGCACCGTTTAAAAAACAAGCAACAGTGCCTGATCCAGCACCGCAGCACCATAACAGGCACTATAGCATCAATATCAGGCACTGTAAGCAGCACTGCACAGGCAAAATCCAGCCACAATCCAGCACCGTAACAGGCACCGTTACAGTGCCTATCTTTCAGTAACATTATGATTAATAATAATTAGCACTGTAACAGTGCTGCTTATGGTGCCTGATCCAGCCACAATCCAGCACTGTTACGGTGCTGCGTATAGCTGAAAAGTGCAAAATTTGCTACATAAAATAATTTTAATATACTGATTCTAAAGACAAATCATGCAAAACGCATGTTTTGCGTGATGTGTGAGGAAAATACTTTCAGAGGAGAGATGAGGCAAAAAGCATCCCGGGGCTGATTCGGAATTTCGGGGCATTGCCTGTAAAGCACAAAAATGGCATGCTCACGCCATAGTATTGACACTATAAATAGTAAATGCATGCATAAGATTATCGCCATTATCCTCATAATGTTTGCAGGAAATACATATTCCTCTGACTGTTTTGAACTTGCTGGCAGAGATTACAAAATAGATCCCGATTTACTGAGAGCAATTTCATGGCATGAATCCCGTAACAGGGTTAATGCTATCGGCATTAACCCTGTTACGGGATATGGCTCCGGCCTGATGCAAATCGACTCCCAGCATTTTAAGGAGTTGTCACGTTACGGAATAAAACCAGAACACCTGGTTACAGACCCGTGCATGAATATTTATACCGGTGCGTATTACCTGGCAATAGCGTTCAAAAAGTGGGGCGTAACGTGGCGGGCTGTCGGTGCTTACAATGCCGGTTTTCGCAACACAGAGGAACAGGAACGACGCAGAAAAATTTATGCTACAAAAATACAGAACATTTATCGCAATATAAAGAACAAACGAGGGTACTGAAAGATGTTATGCCGCGACAGCGGCATGGAAGGCCACACACAAAAATATCATATGAGTGATAATGCTGACTGGCCGAAGCCCCGCGAAGCGGGAACCCATCTTATATATACCCGGTAACTGCGCAGCCTCCTGCCAGACCATTTTTCGCGGGCACAATATTTACAGACGACCGGAAAGCCAGTTGATGAAATTGAGACATATCAGACGACACAACAATGCCGCAGAATGATAATATAAGTAAAGCCCCGAAAAATTTTTTCGGGGCTTTACTTATATTATCATGACTTCCACTCCCTGAACTGTTCGGCAATCATCCATAATGCTTTGTTGATTCGGATATCACCATCAATGCCTGTAATGGCTCTTGTCCTTGTATTTTTACCGGAGGCACTTTTTCCCGGTAATCCACCTTTTATCATATTCTCCTGAACCCGCTGCCAGGTCGTCCAGAGATCGTTCTGTTTATCCTCCCGACGACGGGGAGTAATTATTTGTTCAGGCGTCACTGGCGTTTTATTTTCATCCTCATACCTGACCATCAGTGCAGCCCTGCCAAATAAATGTTGCTCGTCACTGTTAAGATGAATTTCTTTCATCGCCTCCATATTATCAGTGACCTTATCAAAGACATCGAGCACTTCATATGCTCCCTCGATAACCTGCCCGACAATATCGCCTTTATGCGGAATGCGGATTTCACCAAAATTATTCCCGCACACCAGGCCATTTGTACAGACAAAACGAAAAATTCCGGGGATCATCTGATAACTGGATGAACCATCATGTGAATTAAGCAGGATAATTTCAGGAACTTCCTGCCCGTTAATATGCCCTTCCCTGCGAAGACGTAACATATGTTTACTGTATTCGCGACGCCCCAAATCACGAACCCGACTCTGACAGGCAAAGAACGGCTGGAAACC
This sequence comes from Escherichia sp. E4930, assembly GCF_005845405.1. Classification (NCBI taxonomy): domain Bacteria; kingdom Pseudomonadati; phylum Pseudomonadota; class Gammaproteobacteria; order Enterobacterales; family Enterobacteriaceae; genus Escherichia; species Escherichia sp. E4930. The sequence continues at coordinate 56,273 of NZ_VCDZ01000028.1, forward strand.
TTCATCACGTAACTTATTGATGATATTGATGGTTGGGATATATGTATAACGCTCACTCCGAGATTCATGTTTGTCACCAGAAAAAACAGACGGCACAAACTGTATTAATTCGTCATCCGTTAACGGGCGCTCACGGCGAATGGAATTATATCGGCCAAAACGGGAAGCCAGTCGCATAATATTCACTCCTCGCTGAAAGAAAAAATAAGTCAAAAATTTTTTCGCTTAATTTCCTGCCCCTGATTGCTATTAACAAATCGACAACAATCAGGAAAAAATCATCACACCGGACTGGTCATGGGCTGACCGGCCTGTTGGCTGAAAAGCATCATCAGTGCACTCAAATCACTGGCTTTTTTTCTGATAACTGGCGTGTGATTTTCCACGCTGTCCAACAACGCCCCCAGTTCATCATTGATTTGCCCTAACTGTTTCATCAGCGTTTCCGCATCCAGGCTGCTCTGGTATGCAAGATTTGCCTGAACAGCACGATTCTGCATGATGTCGATTTGTGCGATTGCGTCCTTCTGCTGATCGCCGGTTGGCTGATAAGTGGTGTTAAAAGAAAATGCGCTCATAATTCCTCCTGCATCTGATGTTTTCAGCCCCCATCACCCGTTGAGTTTCGGGAGCCGCGGTTTTGACGTTTTGCGGGGACCTGCCGTTTGTTCCCTCCGGTATTAACCATCACCCGTTTGAGAACCTTCGCCGCAAGGGGCATCACTGCCACGGCCGGAAACGACTGTCCGGGGGCAGACCGCAAAAGTTTTTGCCTGCTTTTGGGCAAAAAGTTTTGCGGGATGTGCATTTCACCCCTGGACTGGCGGAGACGGTTGTGGCTGTCTTTGCCCCCGGCGACAGGGGCTTAAACGGGTGTATGGCACCGGATACAACAACGGGCAGGCACCCGCCGCAACGACGAAGAGCGCGTGCGCGAAACGGCGTTGCCCCTCACATCCCGGCGGCCTTTTGCCGGGATGCCGGGAGCGCAGGTCACGGCGCGACAGAGGCGGCGCGACCGGAACGGTCGCTGCAAGCCCGGGGTTTAGCGTCAGGGATGGAAGCCCGCCAGGGCGGAGACAGCTTCGCTGGCTCCGTTCACGACAGCCCGCCCCGCCAGGGGGACGCCCGGGAAAGGCACAGGCAGGAGAACAACAGAACTGACAGGAATCAGGGCAGCAGTAATCAGAGTCAGAACAGGAGGAAAAAGAGAATAATCACAGGGAAGGTGATGTGATTTCCGACAGGCCATAACCAGAGAAGGCGGGGGAAAAGAACGAGCGCCGCAGGCGCACGTTCATCCCCGTTCCCGGAGGGAAACAGCCTTCCAGGCAGTCTGGTTGTTCATGCCCATACAATGCCAGCAAGGAGAAAGGGGCCACCGGCGAACCAGCAGCCCCTTTATAAAGGCGCTTCAGTGCAGTCAGACCAGCATCAGCCCTGAAAAGGCGGGCCTGCGCCCGCCCCCGGGTTGCTACTTACCGCCGGATTCGTAAGCCATTGTTGCCGTAACTTCCCTGTATCCGTCCTTCAGCCGGACTTCGCACAGGCGATTCCGGGTCAGGAGTGTGAATATCAACAACGTGCAGCACACGATTAATACGCACCAGATAAGGGCGTTTCCCGGTAGTTTCATGGTTTACTCCTCCTTGCAATTTGCACGGTAAGAGGCCATACTGACGTGGACTAGACATGCAGAGGCCTCGTGGGTTAATGAAAATTAACTACGGGGCTTTTGTCCTTCTGCCACACGACAGGGTAACAAACCACCTTCACGTCATGAGGCAGAAAGCCTCAAGCGCCGGGCACATCATAGCCCATATACCTGCACGCTGACCACACTCACTTTTCCTGAAAATAACCCGCTCATTCAGACTGTTTAAGGGCAATCCGAGTGATTGTTGCCGCATCACGCTGCCTCCCGGAGTTTGTTCGGCACCATCCACCGCTCCATCTCACGGGCAGCGTGACCGGCCTCCCTTGCTGCCATACCTGCCTCTGCGATGACCTGCCAGAACGGCATATCCTGCCACTGCCAGCGTTCCATTCCGGCCAGTGACGGAAAACGCTCACCCCACTGCCAGAACAGGGTTTCCAGGTCATGCTCTGCCACCCGGTCACTCCAGCGGGCATGCCAGCTTCCGACTGTTTCCGGTGAATGGAATGCCAGTTCGATTTCAGCCTGAGCAACCAGCGCCTGGTACGCACGGGCTTTCTGCTCTGCCTCCCGAGCCTGCTGACGGCTGTACTTCTGCATGACCAGCGCGGATTTATGGCGACTGCGTTCCCTGACACGGAACCGCACCGACGGGAACAACCGCTCTGCCGCATCACCGGGAAGGGGAAGGAGGCAGACCTCGCCCTGTGTTTCAATCAGCACATCGACGGCATACAGCCACTGAAGACGGTTACCGCGCAGTTCTTCTGCAGTCAGAGATGGCATGAAAAATCGCAGGTCAGACAGCGAAATCCTGCGGCTTCCGTTCAGACAGCGGAAAAACGCCCCCGCATACGGATATTCCGCCAGCGTGTTTCCCTGATGGCGGCGTTTTTCTGTCTCCGCCACCGCCCGCCATGCGGCCTGTTGCTCTGTGCTGAGGGGAACCAGTGCCTGTGAACGTGCGCTCATACCTGACCTCCTTCCGCCATCAGGATATGGATGATGTCGTTAACGCTGTACCCCTGCGCATCCAGTGACGCCGCCAGTGCCAGTGAATGGCTGACGGCTTCCGGTGCAAACCGCCGCTGTACCTGAACCACCGCAAACGGCTCACCACCGGCATTCACCAGAACCAGCACCCAGACCTGAGAGACGTCACCCGGTGAACATAACGCCAGGTGAAAACGTTCGTGGGCAGGCGTGAAACGGACCTGGACGGGGAAAAAGCCCCCGAACTCGCTGCCATACTCGCCGTTCATCGTCCAGTTGTCCGGCGCATCCAGCTCCCGCATCACGGCGTGTGTCAGCTCACGACGTTCATCACTTCCGGCTGCCCGGATATCTTCATATTCCTGTGCGTTCATGGTCTGCAGGACATTCAGGGTCAGTTCAGTTTTCATCACGGTATCTCCCTTGCTGCCGCCCCGTCTCCGGCGGGGCGGCGTGATAAATGGTTTATAACTGGCGGTCAGGCGGCATCGGCCTGGTTGTCACGGTATTCCGTGGTTTCCGTCTCTGCCTGCGGACGTGGTGCACACATCCAGTCAGGCACCCAGCGGTTGTCTTTCATGTGGAACTCTGCATGTTCAGCCGCATCGCCTTTCTTCATTTTCTCCGCATCCCGGGCAGCACCGGACAGTCCGGCATCATTCAGGGCGTCGATAATCTGCGGCTTTTTCAGGTGTCCGAAGAAGTTTGCTTTCGTCGGCTGCCACCAGTCGCGCATGTGGAATCCGATAGCCGTTTCCAGCGAGTCCAGCGGACTGCGTGACGTGTGACCACAATTGCGGGTCTGAACACCGTGAATACTGCACGCGGTGCAGAAACTGAGCAGGGATAACAGCACCTCCTGACTGAGTAACAGGAACGCCGTCATGTCCCGTGCCCATCCATCCGGCAGCAGGGCTGCAAGACGGGCTTTTTCTGCCATCATCGCCATGAATGCGGCACCTTCCTTCCCCGATGGCGCATCGCTGGTCAGCGAATAATGTTTACATTCCAGGCTGATTTGTGCTGGTTTACTGTACGCCCCGCTGCCAAACACATTCAGACAGAGCGTCCATGCCAGCAGTGCCAGAGATTTGTCCGGCTGCTGCATCAGTGCCGCCTGGACTGCCAGCGTGCGCTCTGAGGACATTTTCGTCAGCAGTGGCAGACTGATTTCCTCCACTGACGCTTTTTCCTGCACCTGTTCCGTGCGGTCAGCGTCGTCAGCCACGTCATCTTCACTGCGCAACTGCACACCACGCTGGACACACACATTGCCGTAACGCCAGGACACCACCACACCGCTTCCGGCACGCATCTCCGGCGTCCACGCCCTGACCTTCGCCATGCAGCGCATCAGCTTCATTTCTGCTTCCAGCAGGTCAGATTCCTCACACTGTTTTTCCGGCGCATCGTAACGCGTCATCAGTTCGTTCAGACGTTCTTCTTCCGCCTCCGTCAGCACCACTTCCGGCTCCGGCAGACAGCGGTATGTTCCGGCATCCTCACGGCACTCACCGACAGGCTCCATGCGTCCGGCGCACCACCCCCAGCCTTCGGCTTCCCGAAGATGTTCAGCAACGGTCTGGAGTTTTTCCAGCAGGGCAGCATCGAGCGCCACGCGGTCGACATAACCGTCCCCGTCATCGCTGAACAAATCGGTGCGCAGTTCGTCAGGTGAGAAAGCATCAGCCCCCACAAAGCGGAATTTACTGTTACCTGCCACCGCCACTTCACTTTCCGTAATCAGGTTGCGGATAACCCGCACATCCGGTTTTCCACCCCATCCTGACTGGCAGGCGGCTTCAAACACCTGCACCTGACGCGCGGTATCGTTCTCCAGCGCCAGCGCCTGACAGTGTTCTGTGGTGATGCGGTCTTCTGCCAGCGCATCGAGGATGACAGGCGCAAGGTCTGCCAGTTTCAGCATTCGCTGAACGTGGCGGGGTGAATAGCCCAGCAAATCACCGATTTGTGCAGGTGTTTTGCCTTCCTGCGCCATTGCGCGGAATCCGGCAATCTGTTCGGCAGGGTGCATATCCCGACGATGACCGTTCTCGGTCATCGATGCAGCCGTCGCCAGCTCCTGCGGAATAATTTTCACGCGGACAGGCCAGTCAGCCGGAATGATGCCACGCTCTGCCAGCATATTGAGTGCTGCCAGTCTGCGACCACCTGCGGCGACACCGTGGCGGTCACCTGGCAGGGCATGCACGACCAGATTCTGCAACAGGCCAACGCCCTTAATGGACTCCGCCAGTTCGCTGACGGACTCCGCAGAATACGGCACCGTGCGCACATTCAGCGGTGACTTAATCAGCGAAGCCAGCGGCACGCTCACTTCCTCCGTCTGCGCCAGCAGGGCAGACAGTGCAGTCTCCTGCTCTTTTGACGGTTTACGGCTGGATTTACGCCCCGTTTTTGCCTTAAACTCTGTAACTGACATAGTTAGTACCTCCCAAAACGGTAATAATGATTGTCTGCCGGACGTGTCCCCGTCCGGCACCTCTCTTACTTAAGAATCCCGAAATCCCTGATGGCATGGTTCATCCAGTACCCGGCACCGTCTTCAAAATTCCAGGTACGCCAGACCATTGCACCGTTATTGCGGACAACCAGTCGAAACTGTTCGCCGTGGTCATCCTCGATAAAGACGTTCCGGTACTGTGCGGCAACGGCTTCAGCCTGTTCGCGGGTAAAGGAGCCGTCAGGCAGCCCCTGAAGTATTCTGAAATATTCGCTCATCCTCATCTCTCCGGTGATGCCCCGCACTGGACGGGGCGGTTGTCACTGTCAGTCGTTCAGAACGGAATGTCGTCATCGAAGTCATACGCGGGTTCAGACGGCTGCTGAGGCTCCGGCTGCGCGGCCTTACGTCCACGGCCTTTCGTTTTCGCGCCTCCTTTTTTCGGTTCCGGCTGTGGTTCCGGCTGTGGTTCCGGCTGAGGCTGACCGCTGAACTGTTGTGCCTCTTCCGGCTGAGTCTGAGCACCTGCGGCACGTCCCAACATCTGCATGGTGCCCGTGGTTTTAACAAGGATTTCAGTGATGTAACGGGTGACGCCGTTGTTGTCGTCCCAGCTACGGGTACGGAGTTGCCCCTCGATGTAGACCTGCGCACCCTTACGCAGATATTCACCAGCCACCTCCGCGAGCTTGCCGAACAGCACCACGCGGTGCCATTCCGTCTGCTCCCGCATCTCCCCCGTCTGTTTGTCACGCCAGGTTTCAGACGTGGCCACCTGCAGGTTTGCCACTGCGCCCCCGTTGGGGATGTAACGGACTTCCGGATCTTTTCCCAGGCGACCGACAAGAATGACCTTGTTAATTCCACGAACTGCCATGATGTGTCTCCTTCTGTTGATGTTTTCAGCCCCCATCATCTGTTGAGTTTCGGGAGCCGCGGTTTTGACGTTTTGCGGGGACCTGCTCTTTGTTCCCTCCGGTATTAACCATCACCTGTTTGAGAACCTTCGCCGCATGGGGCATCACTGCCACGACCGGAAACGACTGTCCGGGGGCAGACCGCAAAAGTTTTTGCCTGCTTTTGGGCAAAAAGTTTTGCGGGATGTACATTTCACCCCTGGACTGGCGGAGACGGTTGTGGCTGTCTATGCCCCCGGCGACAGGGGCTTAAACAGGTGTATGGCACCGGACACAACAACGGGCAGGGACCCGCCGCAACGACGGAGAGCGCGTGCGCGAAACGGCGTTGCCCCTCACATCCCGGCGGCCTTTTGCCGGGATGCCGGGAGCGCAGGTCACGGCGCGACAGAGGCGGCGCGACCGGAACGGTCGCTGCAAGCCCGGGGTTTGGCGTCAGGGATGGAAGCCCGCCAGGGCGGAGACAGCTTTGCTGGCTCCGTTCACGACAGCCCGCCCCGCCAGGGGGACGCCCGGAAAAGGCATAAGCAGGAGAACAACAAAACAGACAGTAATCAGAGCATCATCAGTAACAGATAAATGACAGGCATGAAGAAACAGAAGCACACAGCAGAACGTCCGCGTAATGAAAGGGGCGGCGCGTCAGCGCGGCCCCTTTCAGCGCCACCGGCGCGCGGTCTTTTTCCTGCACGGGCAGACAGGCATTTATCCTCCCGCCTGCCCGGCGTCATCAGGCACGCAGACGAATAATCATCGTCGGAACACGGGTATAAGCAAACGTACCGCGTGGCAGCTCCTCGCGGACGTCAGAAAACGGTAACAGCTTCTCCTGCTGGCGCGGCCCGTTCAGACAGACGGCAACCAGCACGCCCCCCGGACGCAACAGGGAAAAAGCCCGCAGGATATGCCGGATATCCTGCCCGTGACTGAACGGCGGATTCATGATAATCCGGCTGTAATACTGCACCGGCTGCCATTCCATGAAGTCGCAACACTGTACCCTGACACCGTTAAAATTGTCCCGCAGATACCGGACCAGCCCGCTGTTAATCTCCACCGCATCACACATGGCCCCCGGTGCGGTATCCCGAATCGCCCGCAGTATGGCCCCGGTGCCGGCAGAGGTTCCAGAATGTGATCACGGTTGCTGATCTCCGCCAGCGTCACCAGGCGATCACAGACCGGGGCAGGTGTCACAAAAAGCTGAGATTCAGCCCGGATTTCAGCAACCGGCGCAGCGTTATCCAGCCTTGCGCGCATCAGCCGGATACGTTCTCTTAACTGACTGTGCATGTCATTATCTCCGTCATCCCCCGGGGATTTTCCCGGGGGGATATACCTTATTTCTGTGGGATTTCAGTAATTTTCATGTCGGTGATATACACATTCACCAGGCGGAAATTATTGTCCATTGTGCGGCGGTAGCGGTATGCCCCGTGGTCTTCTGCTTCTGCCACACTGCGCACGGCCTTACAGTCCCGGGGCAGGGCGGCCCACTGTGCCTTTGTCATTTCCCGGAAACCTTCCCCCGGATAGTTGACTACCGGCGGACGCTTCGCGGTCTGTCTGGCGACGGCAGCCTCTTCTGCCGATGGCGCTCTGTAGTCCGTGATGCGATCGGGCGTCACTTTCATCGTGCCGCTGTACCCGAGAAAACTGTAATTCGGCGTTGTGACTGAACTCACCGCCCCGTTGCTTTTGTTCACGCGAATGATGGTCAGCCACTCGCCCCGGCTGCAAATCTGCCCGCCCGGCTCAAAATCCTGTGTCCGGGTAACCACACCACCGCTTTCGTCCAGCATGGCACGCTCATAGATCAGGCGGTTCTGATAGTGGTTAACCCAGCGTTGTTGACGCTGAATCTGCCGTTCATGACAGCGGATCGCAATTTCGCGGGCCTGCTCCGTGGTGATGATGTCATCATCCAGGGCCGACCATAACGATCGACTTCCTTCATACTGGCTTTTTTCTGCCGGGCGCGGATACGTATCCAGCGGGAAACAGGCGCTGATATGGTCATGACTGCTGATGAGTTTTGCCATATTCAGATCCAGCGATTCAGCCTGCCACATCGTCAGATATTTCTGCGACTGCGCGATGGTCTTTTCAGCCTTTCGCAAATCAGCTTCGATTTTTTTGATACGACGCCAGCGAACATCCGGACGTTCTTTATACTTCGCGTGAAGCAGTGCCGACCGCGCCCGCTCTTCCCAGTATTCCGCACGTTCAAAGAGTATCACGGCACGTTTCATGCCGTTTTCAATACGCTGCGCATCACGACGGGCGCGGCGTTCGCTGTGATGCCCCACAAGAATGGGCTGACCGGGCGGGATCATCGCGGCCAGTCTTTCCACTTCATCAAGTGCCTGTGCGGATTCACTGGCCCGCTTTCCGCTGTATCCGGTAAACCGCTCCGCCCGAGCTTCCTGACGTTCAGCGAGCGTGCTGTCTTCATCCTCAATCTCTCCGGCAAGTGAGAGGAGCACGTCTTCCCGGCCCGGTGTCCAGGCCGGCGCCACAAACAGCGCCTGTTTTGGTGCCCAGCGGAAACCGGCATCATGGACTTTTTTATACGTCTCCGGGTCAAGACGTGACGCGGCATACAGGCGCAGTTTGTTGTCATCCGGTGAGTAGGTCGCGCGGTACATCTGCACAGGGCTGGCGGCTTCCGGGGCGGTCATGGTGATTGCTGCTAATGTCATAAAATGTTCTCCTTCCGTCTGTTGCCGCCCCTCGCGGGGCGGCTCACCTCATCAGTTAAAAGCGCGTTTCAGTTCGAGTGTGCGGAGCACCTGCCCGAAAGCCGTGTTTTTCATGGCGGGGATGTGTACACCACGTCCCCGGTGAAAACTCCGGGCTATGTGTCGCCCGAAGGCTTTCAGCACGGGGTCAATTTCCGGCGCGGGGATGTCTTCGCGTCTGAAACGGGGATGACGGCGGGGCTTTACAGCCGCTGCGGAAGGTGAAACAATGCTTACAGTCATAAATGGATTCCTTATGACAAATTGGTTAACAATGCCGTCAAAATTGGTCGCACAATTCTTACGGCGTGGATTAAGCAGGTCCTCCCCGGCCTGCTTTTTTCATATCTGCGTCTGACGCTTTCCGGTGTTTTCCTCCTTCTGTTCCTGCGTTTTCATTACCTGCCAGCCGGATGACTGACAGAACAAATAAATGCGTATTGCCGGAGCCTGAAATAAATCCTGGTTTTTAAAGAACATCACCCGTTGAGTTTCGGGAGCCGCGGTTTTGACGTTTCGCGGGAACCTGCTGCTGTATTCCCTGTGGTATGAACTTCACCCGTTTGAGAACCTTCGCCGCAAGGGGCATCACTGCCACCGCCTGACGCACCTGTCCGGGGCAGAACGCAAAATTTTTTACCAGGTTTTGGGTAAAAAATTTTGTGGGCTGTTCATTTACCCTGGACAGTCAGTGCGGCAGGTTGTGGCTGTATCAGCCCCCGGCGACAGGGACTCAAACGGGTGTGTGGCACCCGGCAGGCAATGAGCAGGGACCCGCCGCAACGACGAAGAGCGCGTGCGCGAAACGGCGTTGCGCCTTACATCCCGGCGGCCTTTTGCCGGGATGCCGGGAGCGCAGGCCACGGCGCGACAAGGGTGGCGCGACCGTTCCGGTCGCTGCAAACCCGGGGTTTTGCGTCAGGGATGGAAGCCCTCCAGGGCGGAGACAGCTCCGCTGGCTCCGTTCACGACAGCCCGACCCGTCAGGGGGACGCCCGGGAAAGCCACAAACAGAAGAACGGAAAGAACAGGAAGAAGAGCAACAGTAACCACAGAAGAATAGCATCAGGAAAAAATATTCCGGACACATCACAAACGGGAAGGGTAACGGGCGACGCGTCAGCGTGCCCCGCTTCCCTTCCGGCAGGCGTCAGCCTGCCAGGGGTTTTCGTGCGGGCTGACAGGCGGCCTCCACCGCCTGCCCTGTATCACCTGTGTCTGCTGCCCTGAAGGATGAACTGACCGCCGAGGAAAACAGCCTGCTGATTCACCACAAAATCGCAGATTTCATCAACAACCTGCGCGGTGGTGAGCGGTTTCTGCCCCATCTCACGACGTCGTGCATTAATCATGGCCCTGTAATTACGCAGAATTTCGCGGGTTTCCGTGCTGATGTTCATTTTTCTTCGCCTCCTTCACAGGGGCGGCATTGCCGCCCCGTCCGTTAATCAGTCCAGTGCCGCGTAAATCGCGTTGCATTCGGGGTGAAATTCGATGTGGCTCCACAACTGCGCATCACGCATCCGGTAAAGCTGAGTCAGCCCCGCATCGCCGCTGTCATGGTACAGCCACAACTGACGGTTAATCGCAAGGGAAGTCAGAATGATGCCTGCGGCATCAGCACTCACGGTACGGTCAAACCAGTTTGCACCGTTCACCATGTGGAAACGGTCGCCATCCGGCATCATGTAACCGCCACCGTCCGGCAGGCGAACGAAGTGCCAGAATCCGCCTTCATATTCCGGCATCATTTTTTTCGCCAGCGCGTATACAGACGCTTCGGCATACAGAAAATCCTGGCCAAACAGGTAAGGCAGAAAAGACAGACGGTCGCACTCTTCAACGTTCAGGGTGACAGATTTTGCATACTGCATGAGATTTCCTCCGTTGTTCACATATTCCGCGACACCGGGCGGTGCCGTGCCTCCATAAAAGCCGGGCGATAAGGCGGGGATGCACGGGGCGCAAGGGAAGCCGCAGCCTGACGCACACGGCTGGCGGGAGTTGGAGGGTGAGACCGCGAAATCTGAGCGGGTGAACGACCGGAAAATCACGGCAGACGGGAAGGAGGGACCGGGTGACCGCAGCGGCGAAGCGTACCCTTGCATCCCCGCCAGCCCGGCTAAGATGGAGGCACGGCACAGCCCGCACACAACGCTGAGGCCACAGAGTTGAAACACCACAAGGCCATGCCCTGCATGGCCGGGTACAAGCGGAGCCGGCGGCGACTTCCTTTGTGCTCTGTCCGGGGACCGACAGGAAAAAGGCGGGGATTTTCCCCGCCATCGTCATCAGCCCCGGATTTTTGCGAGGGCATCCGCCATGCTGCGGATTTCGGCCCGGGCTTCCCGGACCACCTCCCGCAGAACATCACGGTCAAACCAGCGGCGGGGCGGTTCATCCGGTATACGCAGCACATCGCAGGCCAGCCCACTGGCCAGGATATGCTCCACACACTCACTGACCAGATACATTTCCACCGCCGAAAAACGTGCGCCCCGGTTCAGGATGGCATCGAGCACCACAGGCAAGTTTTCGTCGTCTTCATCGAGCCAGCAGGGGTGATCGCTTTCCTTCACCACCAGGCGAAAGCGGCGGGTCTGGCGGGTCAGCAACGTCTGACCGCTTGTGGTCAGCGCCGCCCGGATACGCCGTGCATCTTCTGCCACCCGGCAACTGACAGTGCGTACCGCATCGCGTACCGCCGCAAGTACAGCCCTGATTTCCTCCTCCGTCAGCCATTCACCCGCATACGGGAAAGACACCTGCGTTCCGTCTGCCGGAAGTACCGGCAGCGACTGCCACTGACTGCCGGACAGTACCAGTTCCGCCCCGGTTCCGGTCAGTTTGTGAATGGCGGAAGCCAGGACCGGCGGCAGTACGCAATCGTGGAGGTTGACGAGCAACGTCGCCAGCCGGGGCGCATCCAGCCGCACGTAAATGCTGATCCAGCCCGGATAGTTCTGCGGATCTCGCTGATCAACATCAGTCTCCTCCGGCCAGCCCTGCGCCAGCAGCAGGTTACGGGCGTGGCGATAAATCAGTGCATTCAGCGTTGTGTTTTCGTTCATGATTAATCGTTCTCCCTGTATCGCCGCCCGCAGGCGGCGATAACATCAGTCGTTTTCGTGTGTGTTGTTTTTCAGCAGGGTGCGGGCCTGATTAATCACCGCCTGACGGCGGGTGACGCATTCCGGGACGGCGAGGCCGTTATCACGGGCGGCCCATTCACGTTTCCACAGTGCCTGTTCAGCGGTCTGAATCAGGGACGCCAGCAGTTCAGCAGGGACGGTCACCTGGCGGTTTTCGCTCACGTTGCTGATAATCTCCATCGCCGCACCGGAAGAAATACCGGACTCAATCCGCTGGTCTTCCGGGATGTCCTCCAGGCGCGCCAGGACAGTCCTGATTTCATGATCGGTCAGAGAAATTTCCATACCGTCAGCCAGTGCCTGAATCTCTTCCGGGGACCAGACAACCAGCATCAGCGGCGTGTCTCCCGGATACTTTGCTGCCAGCTCCCGGCAGAGCGTTTCGCATGTTCCGTACATACTCTCTCCCCTCAATCTTTAAAGCAGGAATCCAGTTCCAGAATTTCGGTATACGCCTCCATGAACAGGCGATTGGCGCGATACAGTGTCTGGCGTGCCAGTCGTTCAACAAGCACATCGGAATCAAAGCGACAGCGATGCTCCATATCGTTCAGCCTGGCCCGAAGGTCACACATGGTATTGGCCACCTCCGCCACTTCGGCGCGAAGGTTTTCGTGTCCGGCATAGTTCATTTACGCAGCCTCCGGTTCAAACCAGTTATCATTCGCGGCCCCCTGCTGCATGGCCCGTTGCACGGCGGCCAGTCGTTGCTGTCCGGCACGGTGATACTGTTCAAGCAGCTCGATACCGATATACCGGCGTCCGGACTGAAGGGCGGCCATGCAGGTTGAGCCGCTGCCTGCAAACGGGTCCAGCACAATTGCGTTCGGGTGTGTGAAGCTCTCAATCAGCGGTTGCAGGCTGGTAACAGGCTTTTCCGTCGGGTGATGACGGTTGCCCGAATATTTCCAGCCCAGCACGTCCGGCAGCGGGTTTTGTGGCAGACGTGGACGGCCTTTTGCCAGGATGTAGGCGCATTCGTGACGGTACGCGACATACGCAGATTTGGATGTGTAGCTTTTGGTGAACACAAGGTGCCCTACAACGCTGAATCCCGCATTTTTCCAGGCAGCCATAAAGCGATCGACGCGGTTCCAGCCGTAGAAACTCACCATCAGCGAGTCCTTTTTGAGTACGCGGTACATCTCATTACAGGCCGGTTGCAGCCAGTCATCGTTAACGTCGCCAGCAATGGTGCGCCCGGAACGGTCACGGAAGCCGACGAGATATGGCGGGTCGGTGAGGATGAAATCAATGGCGTTATCAGGAATCGTGGCCATAATACGCACGCAGTCACCCAGGATAAAACGGGACATAACAGCACTCCTTCTCTTACAGAAGGCACCGGGAGGGCGCCCGTTCCCCGCTGCCTGTGGGCTGTTCACCGCGTCCGGTAACGGGTCAGGCCGACCGTGGAATATCGCAGCCGTCGTCTTTTTGACGGCGAGAATATGCCGCGAAAGCGGCTTGAAGGGCATTCATAAGGAAAGGGCGACAGGCTGGCGCTGGCGTACACTGTCACCGACGCCAGCCGGGAGCGGTAAAAGCGCCCGTCCCGTGCCCACCGGACGCGGGACACTGACCACAGGCAGCGTTCCTGCCGCGCCGCGTCAGCCGGCGCAGTAAAAAGAGGAGCACAGCGACATCCTTTGTCGGAAAAGAAACGGGCGGTTGCCCGCCCGTCTCCGTCATACTTCATCCCCCGTAATGCGCCACCTTATCGACTATCCACTCCGGCGCGGTAACTTCCGGCAGCTCATCATCATCTGTCGGGGAAGACCATTCCAGTTCCCCCCACAGCACATCAACAAGCTCTCCACGCTCATATCGCTGCCAGCCACAGAAATTGCAGCCCTGCTCGGCGTACCAGTGTTCCAGCGTGCAGCCGAAACGGCGGCTTAATTCTGCAACAACGTCGCTTTCCGGCTGACACCACGGCGTGTCGAAATCCACCTGAATGAAGTTTTCTCCCTGACGGCTGATATTCACCTCATACCCCACAGGCCACTTCACGCCATACTGTTCCGTATACCAGTGATATGCGGAAGGAACACCGTTCAGAACACCACCGTTAAAGCCATTCACTTCAACATCCAGGCGGGTGGGCAGAACCGTCAGCAGGTCAAACGGCATGGTTTTTTCCGGCAGTACGTTGTCACACAGACGGTTCCACCACACCGATACATCCTCGTTACTCCAGAAGCCACACCAGTCACCTCTTTTTGCGGTGAAAAGTGCGGTGATGGTATCCCTGACATCGTCCGGTAATCCTTCCCAGCGACGCTGTCCAGTACCGCTCTGCAGCCAGAGTTCATGCAGCAGTACACCGTCCTGCAGGTATGTCAGCCAGCGGGTGAACGCGATATTCTCCGGCGATACAACGCCACGCCCGGCAGCCGTCAGTCCGGGGCATGGTTCAAACCGCACATCTTCAGTGGTCTGCAGAAGTCCGGCACTTCCGGCCAGAAACAGCTGAATACCTTCATTTGTGGCGCGGCGATAAAGCGGGGTGACAGCACCGCTGGCCAGTCGTTTAATCTCAGCGATCTGTGCCGGTTCACCAGAAAAATACATACGATTCGAGCACCAGTTTGGCATGGGAATTCTCCTCTCACATGCGGCCTCCATCAGGCCGTGCCGCACCTGTAACCGGGCGACCGCATACGAATGCAGGTGCGGCCCCGAAGCCGCAGCGCGTGGAGGAGGAACGACGAAACGTGACCGGGTGAGGAGGCCGGCGACAGCGACACACTTGCATCGGATGCAGCCCGGTTAACGTGCCGGCACGGCCTGGGTAACCAGGTATTTTGTCCACAGAACCGTGCGCAAAATGTTGTGGATAAGCAGGACACAGCTGCAATCCACAGCAGGCATACAACCGCACACCGAGGTTACTCCGTTCTACAGGTTACGACGACATGTCAATACTTGCCCTTGACAGGCATTGATGGAATCGTAGTCTCACGCTGATAGTCTGATCGACAATACAAGTGGGACCGTGGTCCCAGACTGATTATCAGACCAACAACACGAGTGGGACCGTGGTCCCAGACCGATAATCAGACCAACAACACGAGTGGGACCGTGGTCCCAGACCGATAATCAGACCAACAAC